>CAMCTU010000095.1 GCA_945878525.1 Sphingobacterium thalpophilum | reverse complement strand
AGTTTTCTCAGGCCACATCTCATCAATTAAATTAACTGTCCGGTCAACCAGAATTTGTCCTCCTTCAGAACCTACAATATTGCTTTGACAGACAGCACTATATCCACCACCTTTAATCGCTTTTTCTGTAGCCAGATAGGTTCCCGGGCAAAGGAAATCGTTCAGTTTTAACAATCATATCGGTGTTTGAACTGCCAATAACAAGAATTTTAGTCATTATTTTTTTATGTTTTATTTAGTTCAACAACTCTGAGCCCAATTGTTTTTATCTATTCTAACCACTATATTAATTTTACATTTTCTATTCTATGCTGTGTTTTTTCGATAAATCGTCATTTTTCACTATTAACCTACAATGACCAACCCTGTTTATCTTTAAAACAATTTTCAGAAGTCATAAATTTTAACAAGACATTATCCATTTATCTTTAAAATATATCAGATCCAAAAGCGTAAAGTTTCCGTCTTATAGTAATCGATTGTAGCCTTTATCAGCTGGTCAATCTTTTACACTATTTTCTAAATTAACAATTTCAAGTTCCACAAAAAGTTTTATAACTCCTTTCAAAATCTGAATCAGACGGCTCCATAAACTCGTCCATAGCATTTTGATATTGATAAGGGCGCGATACAATACCTAAAAGTTTTTTGAATAAACTCAGATTTCCATTAATTGCCTCCTCAAGTGCCTGCTCAAACAGGTGATTTCTCGGAATATAAACAGGGTTATGTATTTTCATTAATTCTTTGGCCTCATGCATTCCACATGAATTATCAATGGTGCTCTTCCATTTTTCTAACCAAGGTTTAAAATCCGATCTGTTTTTTAAGCTATCTTCCAAACTGATATCTTGAGATAAATCCCAAAAGGAATTGGTATAATCCATTTTTAGTTTTATCATTAAATCGAGCAGCTCATCTACCAAAGGGTAAAGTTTGGAATCATTGCTTTCAATACCGATTTTGTTAAGCATTGTTGCATAATATTTTTCATTCCACATCTCATCAAATTCGTCAACAGCAGATTGCGCAAGTTGCAGTGATTGGTCCTTATCATGGTGTATTATTGGCAATAAAGCTTCAGCAAACCTGACAATATTCCATTTAATGATTTTAGGTTGGTTTCCGAAAGCATAGCGTCCATGGGAGTCAATTGAGCTAAAAACTTTATCAGGATGATAGACATTCAGAAAGGAACAAGGACCATAATCAAATGTTTCGCCACTGATGGATATATTATCGGTATTCATCACCCCATGAATAAAGCCAACTCGCATCCAGTTTACCACTAAATCAATCTGAATGGACATTACCTTTTTTATTAAGCTAATGACCGGATTGTCTTCATGTTGAATTTTGGGATACAAGCGATTGATGGTATAGTTTGTAATGGCTTGTAAATCTTCAATTGTTCCGTAATGCCGCGCATATTCAAAAGTTCCAATCCTGATGTGACTTTTCATTAATCGTGCGAGGACTGAGCCTTCATGTTGCACCTCTCGCTGTACCCATTCTCCTGTTTTTGCTACGAACAGACTTCTTGAGGTAGGTATATTCAGATGATGCATTGCTTCACTCATTAGATACTCCCTTAGCATTGCCTTTAAAGTTGCTTTCCCGTCTCCACCTCTTGAATATAGCGTTCTTCCACCTCCTTTAAGTTGAATATCAAATCGTTGATTGAATGGATTTAAATATTCACCCATCACAATCGCCCTTCCATCACCTAACTTGGTAAAATGTCCAAATTGGTGACCTGCATAAGCTTGGGCAAATGAAGGACCGGCATTTTCGGATTGATTGGCTAAAAAAAAAGAAATAAGATCTTCCTGATTTCTTTCCTGAATTTGAAGTTCTTCCAATAAGGTGACATTAAGCATAACCATTTCAGGTTTACTAAATGAAGCTGGATTTTCAAGTTGATAAAACTTAGGGGGTAATGATAAATAAGAATACTCTAATTTAATCATTGGTTTTTTCTGCATGACTGATGAGATTATTGATTTCGATGTATTCTAATGCTCGCTCATCCGTTGCTTCTAATAAAACTTTAGGGGCGCAACCTGCTTCAAAAGCTTCTTTCCATCTTAAGGCACATAAACACCATTTATCTCCGGGCTTTAACCCCGGAAAACTATATTCCGGTCGGGGTGTAATCAAGTCGTTCCCTTTGCTTTTGGAGTAGTTTAGAAATTCCGCTGTAAGAATGGCACATATTACATGTTTCCCGTTATCATCCTTGTTCGTACGGCAAAATCCGTCCCTGTAAAATCCTGTTGAAGGATTTTTACAGCATAATTTCAGTGGTTCTCCAAAAATATTTTTCATGTCTAAATCTTTTTCATGTTTTTTTCTCGGATCAAATATCCTTTTAATTCGCTTGAATTATGATCCCTATAAAAGAGAAAAAAACTTATCCTGATTTTTGTCTTTTCAGGAAATGACATTCCTATTCGAATCTACCCATCATCACAAAACCCAAGGATCAAACTGGAACCATCACATTCTTAGTTTATCCCTTCTGCCTCTTTATATATTTAGCCACAGTCCCAACCGGAGCAATCCAGATTCCGTTTGCCGGGTTTTGTGCATATTCGATCAGCTTTTTTAGCATGCTCAATCGGGTGGTCTGGTTTCCTGATGCCCCCATTTCATGACCGGCAAGAACCAGCCATGCACCGCTTTTTTTTGCATTTTCGATAAGCGGTAAAATTTGCTCAAAATCTTTACCATCCATTTCCATTCCGGTTAGCTGGGCAAGATCACAGAACTGAGGAGCATTAGGCCCTTCATCAAGCCAGCCTCTACCACTGAGAAATAGTTTTGATACAACAGGAACGTAACTTTTGGTGTTATCCCCTCTGCCGATATAGGTTTGTCCGCAAGGATAGGCGAATACTTCAGCTTCAACCCCAAGCAATTCCTTAATACCTTTATTAGCCAGAATTAATTCATTCCGCATTTGTTTCAGGGTATAATTCTCTATAGCCTTTTGTCTTGACCATGGAAAATTACCTGTACAAGGATGGTTGAAAGAATGATTCCCAATTTCATGACCATTTGCAACCGCCTTCTTCCAGCCCTCAAGCCTTTGTTTGACAGAATTTGGGACCACGTAAAATGTGCCTTTAACTCCGAACTGATCAAGCAATGTAGTTCCGGCATCTACCTGACTTGCCCTTGCATCATCGAAACTTAAACTGAGGGCTATCTTCTTTCCCTCAGGCCAGGCAAATGTTGTTTCAGCTTGTTGAGCCAAAAGCATTTCATAAGAAGAGAAAATTGATAAGATGAAAAGAAATGTAATCTTGTTTAAGAAAATTAGATTTCTGTTGAGGATTTGCGGAAATGATTTCATTTGTTTATAGATTGTGTTTTAATCGACTTTGTTATATAATCCCTCGAAGTATTTCTTTCCCTCGATTACCTCGGCCAAGTTATTTTCCATTTTATGTTCACATTCAACTTGGATCACTCCCTTAAATTGCTGACGCTTTAATTCATCAATTATTGGAGGGAACTTAATTACACCCTTGCCAATAATTACATCATTTGCTTCCGGATTATCAGATTGATGAATGTCTTTTAAGTGTACTCCAAGAATATTTCCTTCCAGTTTTTTAAGACAATCAGCAGGATCCAGTCCGCTTCTTTCCCAATGTCCAAGATCCGCACAAACGCCAAAATTAGGATGGTCTTTCATGGCAGCAATTACAGAATCAGGATGCCAGTATTGGCTTTTCCCTTTCGCATGCTCATGAATGGCTACCTTAATATTATAAATTCCTGCAAGACTATCCAATATATCCCATGAATCCTTCTCCGGTTCAGATACAAGATGCTTCATATTCATAGCTTTGGCCATCTCAAAATAATACTTCCAGTCGGCTTCATTTTTAGCACCACTTACATACATAGATTGCATTTGAATATTCTTATTGCGAAGCATTTCCATCATTTTACTGATGTCTTCTTTAGTCATTTCAGCCATCGTTTTATCATTGAATTCCTTACCCATCTTATGAAAAGAAAATCCTTCAACATAATTAACTCCGGCACTGTCTGCCTTGTCAAGGGCATCAGCAAATGAAAAGCGGTTGAATGAATACAAGGCTACTCCCATATTCCATTCGGCGTTTTCTTCCTGAACTTTTTTGGAATTATCAGTACATCCAATAAATGAACCCGCGAGAAGGCATATATACCAGAGACTATTTTTTAATGCTTTCATTTTACATTGATTTTAATGATGAATTTTTATTTGCTTTTAATAAGGCTTAGTTTAATTTCCCGGAGATCTAACATTCCGGCATCAACAGATGGCTTGTTTGATTTGAACACGATTTTCTGCCGGCCCGGTTTTAGTTTGATTATGCCAATATTTTTGGATTTGAATGTTTCCCAGGAACCACTGCGGTCAATAGTTCCGGTCAGTTTCTGTTTACCGGCTTCCAGCAGAAATTCATTACCTGCTGTTTCATCAGAAACTGACCAAACCAATTCGGCATTATATTCGCCTTCAAGTTCAACGTCCACATCCCACTCAACCCGGTCTAGATTAGTAAACCATCCAAAAGCCCACCATTCAGGCATATATTTAATTTTCGGACCAATGCCCTTGCCATTACGGGCAGAAAGTCTGAGAGTAGTTCCATTCGTTTCTGATTGAACGGTGACGGGTTTATTTTGGCTTTGTGGCTGGGATGTTGGAGCACTTTTCATTTCTCCCTCCAGGTAACCGAGGACAGCTTCTTTTACATGTTTCTCTACAACAGGAGTGTACGGCGAAACGGTTTCAATTTCATATCCTCCATGTTTCCATTCTTTTTCTGTAGGCAGATATCCGAGCCAGCCATTTGTATAACCAAAGAAAAATGTAAAGGGAAAGGGTGAAAGATCGCGTATTTCATTTGAAATCTCACAAAATAGTTCTACTGGTAAACTCCATATGGCCACATCTTCATTGATCTTCAGGAATCTTGCAGGCAGTAGCACCTGATGGTCGCCATTTGCTGAGGTCTGGCTATATCTGGATAAATCCTTAGGCCAGCTTAAATTGGGCTTTCTTGGGCTTTCTATGATCAGTGATCCCGTAAATAACTTAACATCAGAACGTACGGATACAATTTCTTTATTAGCAGACAGAATTTTGTCACCCAGCAAAACTCTGAACTGACTCAAATGTCCGGCTTTTGGATTTGGATATACACTGTAAATGGGTGCCAGATTACCCGCTGCACCATTAATGAAGAGGAGAGGGACACCTAATTTTTGTTCGACATATTCGGATACAATTCCGGGAGCATCACCACTGATCTCGGTTTGAGCAGGGCCAAGTACTGTTCCATGGATTGCATAATTGGCTATCAGGGCAAGTGGACTTCCATCTTCTTTATCCAGGCGAATTAAACCAATTTTACGATCAACGGCACCTTCCGGATTTAATCCAAGAGAAGCTTTTCCATCTACATCTATCGCCCGGCGGTTAATATTGGCTAGAGAAAAACCCCATCCAACACCGAGTTTAGCATTAACCAGTTTGCTTCGGGCTTCTGTAATTCCTTTTATCAGGGATTGTTCTACCATTGAGGTATATGCGGTATCTACATCATGTTTATAACGATCGCCCATGAAAACTTCTGGCAGGCCTGGAACACCAACTTCCGGTGCAGAGTGTGTATGGGTTAAGGTCCACCAAAAATTCACGGGATCAATTCCTAGTTCCTTCTGAAGGATTTCGGCAACATGATCATATTCTGAAGGTGACATCACACAGATATCCGTAGAAACTAAAAAGAATTGCTTCACTCCATCGTCCATTGCTACTATACGATGGTAAATGCGGTCATGGATACCGGTTGATTTCCTTGCTGCATAACCCAGCAACATTTTCGGTTCATCAGGTGTTATGTCAACTTTGACCACTGATGCCTTGAATACTTTAGCAGGCTGTTGAGCCACAGCAATTTTGGTGATGATTATGACTATCCCCAATAGCAGAAATTTTAATCTCTTGATTTTCATACTTTTATTTTTATTGGATACCTGGGTTATAATCTAAAATTTGCGTAAAAATGCTAGAAGATTTGCCATTTCCTGTTTGCTGATCTTTTTTTCCAATCCGGAAGGCATTGCAGAAATTTCCATACTTTTTATTTCCTTAATGTCCTGACGATTGATGGTTTTTTCAAGTTTTCCATTGTTTTTTAAGGTTAATGCTACATCTGATTCACTTGAAATAATTCCCTGATGTGATTCGCCATTTTTTAATTCGACATTCCATAGATCATAACCACTTGAAATTGAAATATTTGGATCAAGAATATTAGCCATAATGATTTCAGCTGTCCAGTTGCGAATTGTTCCAAGATCAGGTCCGAGTTCAACACCCATTTTTCCCCTTACCTGGTGACAAATGGCGCAGTTCTGTAAATAAACATTCTGACCTTTTGTAGCATCTCCTTTTAACACAAGTGCTTCCTGATAGGCTTTATTTACCTTTTTCCCGTCTTCTTCATTTTTTGTAAACAGGGTTCTGGCTTTATTACGTAACAAATCATCTTTATTTTGCATCAGCTGAACGCTTCTGCCAAAACTAACACTGCTTGCCTGAACCTGATTTTTTTCAATTGCATTTAGGAGCAGCTTAATTCGGTCATTATTCCCCAGAAATGTTCCAATAGCAGCATCTCTTATTTCTGGGGTCAGGACTGCCCATTTTTGCAGAACATATTCACTAACCACGGTTCCTGGTACTTTACTTAATGTTTTTAATGCGGCAAGCTGAATAATTGTTTGTTCCTGTGCTACGATCAATCCTTTCAATAAATTACTAAATGGTTCAGGCTCAGTTAATGCGAGGAAATTTATAGCTTCAACTCTTTTATCATCAGGAAGACTACGGTTTGCAGCTACTACTAATGTTCTATTTACCGCAGCTTTAATTTCCGGACCATTACTTAATCCGATTACTTTCAACATTTCAAGCGCACCTTTTCGAACCTCGACGGATTGATGATGGAAAAAGGTATTGATCAGTAAGTTTTGATCTTCTTTAAAGGCATTAATTGATTCCGGAGATTTAGATTTTTGAGATTCCATACCAATTGAAATTCCTTCAAGCATTGCCCCCTTCCATTGATTATCCCCCCCTGATCCATTCTGGACTGAACTTTTAATCAGCTTTTTTATCGAATTCTGGTCGCCTCCATTAGCAATCATGGTTGCAAGTCTTTGAACCAGTAGTGAGTATGCAGGTATACTAGCCTGGTAATTCTTAAGCACTTCCTTTAATATTGATTCTGTTTGGGATGATGGGGCACTTAAAGCAGCAAGCTGGGTCCATTTATCATTGATATCCTGAAATAATAGTTTATTTCTTACAGTTGCTGATTCACTTGAATTATCATACCCTAAGCTTAATAATAATTGCAGCCTGACTTTTGAATCTTTGTCATTTTGAATTGACCTAAGCGTTTTAAATAGTTGTGGAAAATCCTGGAAATGAAGCTCTGCAAGTTTGATAGCATTAACCCGGATTCCTGATTCTGTATCTTGTAGGGCTTTTTCTATTAGGTCTGGACGTAATGCACCCAGACCTTCAAGGGTCCACAATGCATGTAGTCTGCCCATCGGGGATTCTGGATTATTAGCCATTTTTAGAAGTGAGGGAATAATGTTCCTGTCTTTTCGGTCAACTAAGAGCCGCTGAGAGTTAGTTCTCCACCATCGGTTGTTATCGGAGAGATGTTGTACCAATTTTTCGCTGCTTTCATTTCCCAGATTAATTCCTTTAGTGATTTTAGATGATTTTTGTCCGCTTGCCGTAATCCGGTAAATCCGACCCATGTCAGATCCATCATATAATCCTCCTTCCTTAACCGCTTTTTCTGACATCCACTCCGGTGACTCAATCACCCTGCGGTAATAATCCAGCATATAAAGTGCACCATCCGGACCAACATAAAAATTAACCGGGCGTGACCAGGCATCAGTTGAAGTGAGAAATTCTTTGTTACTTAAGATGGCACTTGCCTCGAAACTTGAGCCTTTATCTTTAAGGATGTCTGCATGTACCAGATTACTGACAGGTTCTGCCATAAAGCTGATATTCTTATCAAATGGAGCCGGAAATGCACCTCCATCGTAAACGGTTATTCCGCAGCCAGATGTCATAACCCCCACATCAGTAAGTAGTTGCCTGTCGGGATGTGTAGTGGTTGGAAAGACCTCTGGCGCGTTCAGGTGGTCTGACATGTGTTGGATGGATTTAGAAATAACCAGGTTCTTGTTCCGCTGGAAATAGCGATTTGCTATAACTTCATGATAGCCCTGATTGGAATTGTTGCAACCAAACCAGTTGCCCCATTGATCAAATGCATGACCGAATTGGGTTTGATAGGATAGTGTTTCAATCCGTTTTTTATCCGGCATAAATCGGATGGAAAGGCCATTGGCATTTTTTGGTAATTTCTGTGCCTCTGGTGATCCCGGGAAAATAATTTCTGAACCTTCATCACCGAATTCTTCTTTATATTCACGTGTTGAAGTTGCACCCTGATGCCCGATATAAATCCAGTTGTCTAATCCATACATTGGGTTATTGGTGTTATGCTGCGGATTTGATAGTGCAAATCCACTAAGTACTGTGTCGCGGATATCTGCTCTACCGTCCTGATCTGAGTCCTCAAAATAGAGTAAATTAGGGGCATCTGTTACCAGAATGCCTTTTTTCCATCTCATTACACCCGCAGGAAGTATTAAGTTGTCTGCAAAAACTACTCGTTCATCCATTTTCCCATCCTCATTATTGTCCTTCAGTAGAATAATCTTCCCGTTTCCACTTACATCCAGTGGATAGCCATGCATTTCAACTACATACATATTACCGAATTCGTCAATTTCCATGTCTACCGGATCTGAGATCAGAGGTTCTGCAGCAATTAATTCGATTTTAAAACCTGGAGGAACTTCAAATGTTGATAAAGCGTGTTCTGAATCAACTGCAGAGGTTCCTGATTTTTCTTTGCAACTGATAAACAATAAGCTTATTAAAAGAAAGTGAAATACTATTCGAAATAAATGGCTGTTATAGTGTCGCATGGAATTTTCTTGTTTTAAGGAAGTCAAATTGTTTTTGTCAGTTTAAAGCTAATTATTCTGTCTATTGTTTTCATTCAAATTTTATCAATTTTAAATAGTATTGTTTAATTCGCTTCAGGAGTTTATTTATTTAACATAGTTTTATTGAAAAATAGGAATTAGTTTTCGTTAGAAACGATATTAAATTCCTGATAAATTGTACTTTGTAATAAATTTACTACAGCATATCAAAAGCTGATAGTAAATAATTGAATTCAGGTCCCTTAATTTTAAAGATTCTACAAGATGAAGAAAGCTACTCTTTTATTATTGACTTCCTTTTTTTTCCAGCTCAGCGTTTTTGGACAAGAAACAGTTCTTTATGCCAATCGTTTTATTGCAACACTCAATGACGCTCAAAAGGCAGAGTCCATATTTCCATTTGATGTTGATGAACGATATAATTTTCATTTCGTACCGATGAAGAGAAGGGGAATAACCTTCAATGAGATGAATACCGAACAGAATTCACTGGCTTTGGAATTACTGAAATCTTGCCTTGGAGAAGATTCCTTCAAAAAAACTAATGAAATCATGCAATTGGAGATTGTATTAAAAGAATTGGAAAAACGGAAACCTGAAGATAATTATCGGGATCCGGGTAATTATCACTTTACTATTTTTGGAAATCCCTCGTCAACCAGCATCTGGGGTTGGAGATTTGAAGGTCATCATATCTCATTTACTTTCTCATTTAATAAAAAAATGCTTGTGTCAGGTACCCCTGGTTTCATGGGTAGTAATCCGGCTATTGTACTTAACGGACCAATGGCAGGTAAACAAGTCTTGAAAGATGAATCTGATAAGGGTTTTTCTTTAATTCAATCATTAAATGTAATACAGTTAAAAAAGGCCATTATTGACACAGTTGCCTTTAAAGACATACTTACTTTTGATAAACGTAAGGCACTTTTGGGCAATCCGGAGGGTATTAAATATTCAGAATTAACCAAAGTGCAACAATCATTATTACTGCAATTGATCAGCGTATATGTTCACAGATACAGAAATGATTTTGCTGAAAAAATGATGCAGGATATCAAGAAACAGGGTTTAGAAAATATTTGGTTCGCATGGGCGGGATTTACTAAGCCTGAGATTGGTAAAGGGTCATATTACAGGGTTCAGGGCCCGACACTTGTTATTGAGTATGATAACACTCAAAACAACGCTAATCATGTTCATTCAGTGGTTCGGGATTTAAAGAATGATTTTGGAGGTGATCTGTTATTGGAGCATTACAAAAAAGGTCACTCACATTAATGTTTTCACATTTATTAAGACAATAACAGAGTTAAAATACATGCCCCAATACAATTTCTTGTTTGGGGCTTGATCTTTTAGAAATAACTTTTTTAGAAATATTTATTCAGGATTATATTTCAAAAGAGAAATCATCGTTTTCCTTTGTAGGTTCAGATTGATTTTCTGAATATTCGTAGCGTTTTTCGACCACTTCCTGATGAGCTTTGATATAATCTATGGTATCCTTCAAACCTTCGGCAAACTTTTCAAAGTCCTCCTTGTATAAAAATATTTTGTGCTTTATAAAAACACCGTCTTCTAAACGCTTCTTACTTTCAGTTACAGTAACATAGTAATCATTTGAACGCGTAGCTTTAACATCGAAAAAGTAGGTGCGCTTCCCTGCTCGTACCTTCTTCGAAAAAACCTCTTCTCTTTCTTTGTTGTCGTAATCTCCCATAGTCATATTTAATTTGATTGGATAAATATAATAGATATTAGTAAAGTAACAAATTGATTTTTTTTGAATGAAAACAGATTTTAATTGAAAGTTGAGAATTGAGAGTTGAGAATTAAATTGATAGTCGACAGTGTATTTTAGCCATTGAACAAAATCCACTCTCCACCCGATAGCCTTTGGGCCTCCACGCTCCATTTTCTAATGCTATTCTCCGGCCGTTTGTTCCTCTAAAAGTTGCTTTTCAAATAAATCAAAATAAACACCCTTGAGAGCCATCAGCTTGTTGTGTGTGCCTTGTTCTATGATTTCGCCATTGTCCAAAACCAATATCCTGTCTGCATTTTTGATTGTAGAGACCCTGTGAGCAAT
>CAMCTU010000094.1 GCA_945878525.1 Sphingobacterium thalpophilum | reverse complement strand
AAATTTAATCAGGGGCTGTTTAAAACTTAGCGCTCGGTTTTTAATCTGATAACTTATATTTACCACAATAGAATTTCATACTTAAGGATGAGTGAAGAAATAGAAAATACAGACAGCGAAAACTACAATACGGCAGGCGAAGAAAAAGCTTTACACAATGTAACATCACTTTCCGGGTTATATGAAAATTGGTTTTTAGATTATGCGTCCTATGTTATTCTGGATCGCGCCGTTCCTCATATTTATGATGGTTTAAAGCCGGTTCAGCGTCGTATTTTACATTCTTTAAAAGAAATGGATGATGGGCGGTTTAATAAAGCTGCCAATGTAATTGGGAATACGATGAAGTATCATCCACATGGGGATGCCTCCATCGGTGATGCCATGGTTCAAATCGGTCAAAAGAATTTACTGATTGATACTCAGGGTAACTGGGGAAATCCGATTACAGGTGATTCTGCAGCAGCGCCACGATATATTGAAGCCAGGCTATCTAAATTCGCAAATGAGGTTGTATTCAATCCTGATACTACTGAATGGCAAAGTAGTTACGATGGCAGAAATAGGGAACCGGTTACTCTTCCTGTTAAATTTCCGCTATTACTTGCCCAGGGTGCTGATGGTATTGCAGTTGGACTGGCGACCAAAATCATGCCTCATAATTTTGTGGAATTGATTGACGCTTCAATTGAAGTCCTTAAAGGTAATCGTCCTGATCTTTTACCCGATTTTCAGATGGGTGGCATGGCCGATTTTAGTAATTACAACGAAGGGATGCGGGGTGGTAGAATCAGGGTGCGGGCTAAGATTATTGAACGGGATAAGAAGACGCTGGCTATAACTGAGATACCTTATACAACCACTACCGGCGGACTTATAGACAGTGTGATATCGGCCAATGATAAAGGCAAGATCAAGATCAAAAAGATTGAAGACAATACGGCCAAAGATGTTGAGATCATCATTCACCTCGCACCGGGAATCTCGCCAGATGTGACGATTGATGCGCTTTATGCATTCACGGATTGCGAGGTTTCTATTTCCCCTAATACTTGTATTATTAAGGGTGACAAGCCTTACTTCATGAGTGTGAATGATATTCTGGTTGAGAGTACTCAGCACACCAAAGGCCTGCTTAAACTTGAGCTTGAAATTAAACTTGCGGAGTTAAAGGAAAAGATTTTTTTCAGCTCCTTGCTTAAAATATTCATTCAGGAAGGAATGTACAAGAATCCGGAGTACGAAGGTTCCGGTAATTTTGAAGCGGTAGTTGAGGTTTTGAATAAGTTATTCAGCCCTTTCTTTTCTCAGTTATATCGGGAAATCCATCCCGAGGATTATAAAAAGCTGATCGATAAACCGATGAGCAGTATTACACGCTTTGATCTCAAGAAATCTGACGAGCAGTTACTGGCTTTGGAAAGTGACATTAAAGAGGTTAACAAGCATTTAAAACATCTCACTGATTATGCAATTGCCTGGTTTGAAAAGTTAAAGAGTAAGTATGGTTCAGGCAGGGAACGTAAGACTGAGATCAGAGCATTTGATCGTGTGGAGGCCTCAAAAGTAGCTCTGGCAAATGTTAAGCTCTACATGAACCGGGAAGATGGATTTATTGGAACCGGATTACGTAAGGATGAATTTGTGTGTGATTGTTCTGACTTGGATGAGGTGATCGTTTTCAGGGAGGATGGTAAATTTAACGTTTCAAAAGTTGCTGAGAAGACCTTTGCCGGCAAGGGTATAGTACATGCCCAGGTGTTTAAAAAGAATGATGAGCGCACAGTTTATAACCTGATTTACAGAGATGGAGTAAGTGGCATGTCCTATATTAAACGATTTTCCGTGTTGGGTGTTACCCGGGATAAAGAATATGACCTGACCAAGGGTGGTAAGGGATCGAAAGTGCTGTATTTTACTGCAAATCCAAATGGAGAAGCAGAAATAATTAATGTTCAGCTTAAGCCTCATTCTAAACTCAAAAAACTTCAATTTGATCTTGATTTTGCTGATCAGGTGATTAAAGGCAGAAGTTCTATGGGTAATATTGTGACTAAATACCCGGTCAAGAAAGTGCTTTTAAAGAGCAAGGGTCTTTCCACATTGTCCGGACGTAAAATCTGGTATGATGATGTTTTGAAACGTTTAAATGTGGATGGAAGAGGGAAATATCTTGGTGAATTTGATGGTGACGACAGAATTCTTACTCTAAATCCACAGGGAATTTATGAACTCAGTAGCTTTGATTTGAGTAACCATTTTGATGATAAATTGTCAATTATTGAGAAGTTTAATTCTGAAAAAGTATTTACTTCGATCTATTTGGAAGGCAAATCGGGTGCTCATTATCTCAAGCGATTCGTTTTTGAAAATGCCTCTATCGGTAAAAAGACCAGCATCATTAGCGAAGAACCTGGATCAAAACTGATTCTGATATCGGGTCATGTTCAACCTAAGATTAGACTCGAAGTATTGAAGGGTAAAACCAAAATCGCAGAGGAATCTGAGATTGATTTGAGTGAGGTTATTGAGGTTAAGGGCATGAAGGCCATGGGAAATAGGCTAAGTCCGCATGAAGTGAAAGAGATTAACCTTCTTCCTCCTTCTACTACCGAGGATGATGAAGAGATTCTTGCCATGGATTCTGAACCTGATGAAAATGAAAGTGTTGAACCGGGTGTTGATACCGATGCTCCTGTTTCTTCCCTGGCAAGTGATATTGATATTGAAATGGAGCCTGCAATGGGCACTGAAGTTATTGCGGAAGAGCCCTTGTCAGAAACTGAATCAGTACAGTATGCTGAAAGTGATGAAGAGATCATTGGGGATGTTACTCAGGATAATATGGCTGAGGAACAGGATACTCCAATAGTTTCGGAGGAATCACCAAAAGAAGAAACAAAGCCGGCAAATAAAATTGATTTTGAAATCACAAATACGGATGACCCGGATATTGACGATAAAGGACAACTTGGATTGTTCTGAAGGCTGACAGGGTTCAAAACCCTGGCAGCTTTTTTTACTTTTGCCCTACTTTTTTATTTCAAATATTAGATGGGTCGTTTGGCGGGCTGCCAGTCCCTATGAAAAACAGCATTGAGTAAAATAAACCTTGCCGGTTATTTTAATTTATCCCTAAACTCCCTGATAAATTTATGCAGCTTCGGCTGAATAACATGAACACAGTATCCTTTATTCGCGTTATTGTTATAATAGTCCTGATGATAATCTTCGGCCGAATAAAATATGGATACCGGGGTCACTTCAGTAACTATTGGCCTCTCAAATATCATATCTTTTTCCAATTGATCGATCATATTTTCAGCGGTAAGTTTCTGTTCTTGATTTTCATAGAAAACAACCGAACGATATTGAGTGCCAACATCATTTCCCTGCATATTCAGGGTAGTTGGATCATGGGTTTTAAAGAATACGAGCAAAAGCTCTTCAAAAGATATTTCTTCTGGATTAAATTCAATCCTTATTATTTCTGCATGTCCGGTGTCTCCATTGCAGATATCTTCATACGTAGGATTGAGTTTATGCCCTCCCATATAGCCTGATACTACCTTTGTAACCCCTTTTAAATTCTGAAAAACTGCTTCTGTACACCAAAAGCAGCCACCACCAAAAATTGCTTGTTCCATATTAATAAATGTGAGAATTTATTGTGAGAGAATTATAACAACGCTGTAAAGAATTTCAGAGAATTATACCATCTTTTAGAGGGATTAGCTAAAACTGCCACCGTGGACTATTTCAAATGGTTGATCCTTTTGGCGGGCTGCCCGTCCCGATGAAAAACAGCTCCGGGTAAAATAAACCTTGCCGGAGGAGGTATCTTCCGGCTATTCGTATTTTGAAATAGACCGCAATTTCTTGCCGGAAATACTCCGGAGGAAAGGACTGAACTAAGCAATAAAACACAGGTATTGGTTTCCTAAATCAAATTATTTGGCTCTAGATCCTGTACTGTGTAATTATAAACCTAAATAACCTTCCTTAAATTGAATTAATTATTGAATTTTAATCTTTACTGATACTGAATATAGCTTGGTTGTGGTTTAAGCTTCATCAGGTCCTGAGGAGTCATTAAACGGTTTGGAGCTTTTTTCAGATCATTTTTATAGAAAATTTTAAACCCTGTAAACTGTACCGGTTCTGAATAGATAAACTGACGGTGTGTTCCCATTTTAAGTTCAGGTTCACCCCATCCATCCATATGCATCACAATCTGTGTTTCAGGTCTCAGTTTGATACTTTGATAATTAGTTACCATTTTTTTGGTGAAACGATGGATAACAACAATTTTAGGTGGCAGCTTATGGGTTCTTACCAGTCTCGCGAGGTAGTCTGATACATAATTGATCTCTGATGCATCATAGGTTCCAATCTTTCTACCCGGAAGAACTCCACCTTTCATTGAGAATTCCGGATCTATGCCAAGATGAACATTTGGCATTATTAAATATTTTTCGAGACGTGGAAGTTCCTCCCGGATTGTGCTTAGTGCAACTTGAATATCAAGGAACACGATCATATCTTTCCTCATTCCGGATATGGTTAAAACTGAATCGATCTGTTTATCAGGCATTCGATTTCTGTATTTACCATCCTTGCCGGGATCACCTGCGGCAACAACAGCAATATAATGAAGGGCCGGTTGTACCGGAGTTTTAGGGTCAACTTTTTCCCATTTCGCAACCTCTGCATATAACATTCTCAACATCTCTTTAGGAGCATATTCACCTAAAGCGCCCATTTTTTTGGAGTAGAGGTTTCCATAATAGGTTACCACTCTTTTAAAAGGCAAAATTGCACCAGGAAGGGGGTAAGGTTGCTTTTTTACTGGCCATTTTCCGGTAGTATCGCCGTTTGCCAATTCCTTTAATTTTTTGTTGTAAAGTGCAGTATCAACCGGAGCATATTCAATACGTTCTGCTGCTAATTTTTCTTCTGTCTGATCATCATCTGATGTATTGATATTTGCTGCAGTTTTAAGTTGGGTTTTAGGATCTGTTTTACTTTTTGATTCGCTGCAGTTTGTAAAAAAGATAGCAAGGAATAAAATTGAAAGTATACTTAGACTAAGTTTTCGGGTTTTCATAGATTGTGTTTTATATGCTAAATATCAGATGTAATTGTTAAGAAGCTTATTCGTTTATCGTAATTGTTTTGGGTTTGGATGAGACTTCCGCAAATTAATTTAAGCAAGCTTTTATCATCCGGAAATTTTTATCTAAAATTTGCAGAATTTTCCGAACACCCCCAGGGGTAATTTATAACCCGAGCTTGCCTGAAGATAAAGTTCACCGGTTTCCAGGTTTTGAACATCGGGAAAGGAAGAAAGAATTATATTTTCAACGATTACAGACGAAAAGCCAAGTGAATAAGTGTTTAAGATCAGAAAATGCTCATCTTCATCCAATAGCTTTACAACATCATCCATCATCTCCCGGATATTATCTTCCAGTTTCCATTTTTCTCCATTGGGTCCATGTCCGTATGCCGGAGGATCCAAAATAATTCCGTTATACTTATGCCCCCGCTTCACTTCACGTTTTACAAATTTCAAGGCATCCTCAACTGTCCAGCGTATATTCTTAAGTCCGGAAAGCGTTTGATTCTCATTTGCCCAGCTTACCACCTGTTTTATAGAATCAACATGTGTTGTTTCGGCACCTGCAGCGCATGCTGCAAGGGAGGCTCCTCCTGTATACGCGAAGAGGTTTAAGACTTTTGGCTGTTTAGTTTTGAAATTCTTGACACTGCGAATAATATAATCCCAGTTTACAGCCTGTTCAGGGAATATTCCTAAATGCTTAAATGAGGTGAGTGCCAGTCTGAACTGTAGCTTGACATCCTCATTTTTATAGCTAATGTTCCATCGGTCGGGGGTTTTCTGGTCTTTTTTGATCCACTCTCCTGAAGTTGCAGAACGGCCTTTAAAACGGATGTGATGTTGTTTTGTCCACTCACTTTCAGGATACCTTTTCCCCCATACTGCTTGAGGTTCGGGGCGGATCAGGACCACATTTCCGAAACGCTCCAGCTTTTCAAAATTGCCGCAATCGATCAGCTCGTAATCTTTCCAGTTTTGCGGATTTAACAGTTGAATCATTTTTATGCTATTTTACCCGTCCAATACAGCCGAGCAGGGTAATTTTATTTTTTCTGTAATGTCCGCATGAATTTGCTCGCAAAAACAAATTCATTTAATTCTTTATTATCGGTTGATGAAATTTCCTTGTTTGTACCTTCCCACCATTTTTGCCCTCCATGAAGGAAGATGATATTATCGCCGATACCCATCACTGAATTCATATCATGGGTAACTACAATAGTAGTTGTGTTATATTCTGTGGTGAGCTCCTGAATCAGTTCATCAATCACAATGGCAGTTTTAGGATCTAAGCCGGAGTTGGGTTCATCTACGAACAAATATTTGGGATTCATTGCGATGGCTCTTGCAATCCCTACCCTTTTTTTCATTCCGCCTGAAAGTTCCGCAGGAAATAATTTATTCTTTCCGGCAAGATTTACCCTTTCGAGGCAAAAATTGGCACGATCAAGGTTTTCTTTATGACTCTGATTGGTGAACATATTGATAGGAAAGATGATATTATCTTCAACATTCATGGAATCAAATAAAGCGGATCCCTGAAATAGCATGCCTATTTCAGTCCGAATTTCAATTCTTGTTGCAAAATTCATTCGGGTAAAATCACGACCATTATAGAATACAGCGCCTTCTTCAGGTTCATGCAATCCTATCATACATTTTAATAAGGTGGTTTTTCCTGAGCCGGATCCTCCAATAATCAGGTTACATTTCCCTTCTGCAAACTTTGCTGAAATTCCCTGCAGGACATGATTTTCGCCAAATGTTTTATGAATGTTTTTGATCTCTATCATAACAATAACTCTGCGATAACATAATCTGAAAAAAGAATCGCAATACAACTTATGACTACGGCTTTAGTACTTGATTGCCCTACCTCAAGTGCCCCACCGGAGGTATAAAATCCCTGATAGGCTGATATCGAGGTGATAATAAATGCAAAAATTACAGCCTTAACCATGCATACAGTAAATGTAAAGGGGTTGAAGTCAGTTGTAATGCCCGTGATAAAATCCTGTTCGGTAAGTGCCCCTGAAGCAGTTCCTGCAAAGTATCCCCCAGTTATACTAAGTCCTATTGAGATGATTACCAATAGGGGAATTGTTGTAACCGCAGCAATAATTTTAGGCAAAATAAGATACCCAGGTGAATTGATACCCATTATTTCAAGGGCGTCAATCTGCTCTGTAACGCGCATAGTACCAATTTGAGAGGCTACACTCGAACCAACTTTCCCAGCAAGAACCACTGCTGATATTGTTGGACTTAATTCCAGAATGGATGAATCCCGAAGGATCATTCCAATCACTGACTTCGGAATTAAATCACTTACAAGCTGAAAGGCAGTCTGCACGGTAGTTACGGCACCTAAAAACACAGAAATTATTGCAATGATTCCAAAAGAGCCAACACCGATTGATACCATCTCGTGAAAAATTTCCTTTCTGTAAATACTCCATTTCTCCGGTCGGCGGAAAACTGCTTTTAACAATAAAATATATTTACCTAATGGATGAAATATCATTTAAAAATTATTTGTTTTTCTTATCATGCAATATTAATACAAAATTATCAGTGATGCAGGAAGAAGCGTTATTTATCAAAAGTAATCAAATGTGATTATGCCTCAAATTAAATACTTCTCCATCATTGATTTTGTTAATTTTAATCCATGAATGCAATTGTAACCGGTGCAACAAAGGGAATAGGAAGATCCATTGTAATGGAACTCGCGGCAAATAATTATAATATCATATTTTGTGCCAGAGATCAGAAGGAAATACAAATCCTTCTGGATGAACTCATTAATAGCTTTTCCCATCTCCAATTTTTTGGAATGCGGGCAGATATGGAAAAAAATTCAGATGTCAGGGCATTAGCTGAATTTGCTAAAAATAGTACAGGTCATGTGGATGTTTTGATCAATAATGCTGGATTATATATTCCATCCGGACTTTTAGAAGAAGATGAGGGATGCCTGGAGCGGCAGATGCAGGTCAACGTTTTTGCCCCACATTATTTAAGTAAGTATTTTGCAGCCAGAATGATTAAGTCCGGCAAAGGGCATATTATTAATATTTGTTCAATAGCAAGTCTGGAGCCTGTTGTTAGAGCAGGTTCATATAGTATAAGTAAAACAGCAATGCTAGGGCTCACAAAGGCACTCAGGGAAGAACTCAGGCCTGCAGGAATCAAAGTGACTGCCGTATTGCCCGGTTCTACATTGACCGATTCATGGACTGGAACTGAACTTCCAAAGGATTGGTTTATTCTTTCGGAAGATATAGCAAAATCTATCATAAACTGCCTTCAAATGAGCTCAGGTGCAAATATTGATGAAATTATTATTCGGCCATTGAACGGGAGGATTTAACAATATATTGAACTTTCTTTTTTACCGATAATTTAATGCGCTTTACCGAGAACTTGGGATAATCTACCTAATCGGTATTTAGAACCAGTGAATCATAGCTTAGTTTTGATCTATCAATTAACAAAATAATAATTGATCTTAAAAACTGAACCAATAAAATTTAAAGAAATGGAAAAGAAACTTCAGCGCATCGAGCAAGAAAAAATGATTGCAGGTGTTTGTACGGGTCTTGCAGAATACTTCGATATAGATGTAACCTGGATCAGGATCGCATTTGTTGTTGCAGTAGTGTTAGGAGCTTCAGGTATACTTGCCTATATTGTGCTTTGGATTGCTGTTCCTAAAAGACCTTACCTACCTAACTACAGTCAGTTTAATGTCGATTATAAAGTAACTGAACCAAAGAATATTCCCAACACTGCATTTTCAAGTAAAAAAAAGGGTTATGGAAATGGACGCCTGATTGCCGGTTCAATCTTTATATTCTTCGGAACTTTTTTTCTTCTGAATGAATTCAACCTTATTCCATACTGGGTAGATTTTCAGAACCTATGGCCAGTGATTTTAATCGTTATTGGTTTATATACACTTGCAAAAGCCAGGATAAAAGAACCCCGGAATGAGAATTGGACTCAAAACAATGGATTTAATCAAAGTCCAACTGCTACATCAGAAGCACCGGTGACCACGACAGTATCTGTTGAATCAACAGAGGACTTAATTACTAACACTGACCCAAAGCAAAACTAAGCTATTATGAAAACCGAAAGAATAGTATGGGGTTTGATCCTCATCTTTACAGGAGGCATTTTTCTACTTGAAAACTTTAATCAGATTGAGTTTTACTGGAGTTCAGTATGGAAATTCTGGCCGGTATTATTAATCCTGATTGGTGCTAACATGCTGCTGAGCAGATTCGGGAACCAATCTGCATCTCCTTATATAATAGGCGCAGTTACAATACTTACTTTAGGATTAATAGGCTACCAGGGTATCCGCCCTGACGAAGGAAGAGGTTCATTGAATTTTAAAAGCGAGAACAATGATGATCGCAATGACTGGGGTGACAGAACAACTTTTACTGAAACATATGATGGATCTGAAAATGCCCGTTTGAACATCCAGGGTGGAGCAACCAGCTTCAGGCTTACAGATACAACAGCTAACTTGTTTGAAGCAAGTATCATGAGACAGTTTGGAAGGTTTACACTGAATAAATCTGTGATTGATTCAACTGAAGTTCTGAATTTCAGAATGCGTGACCAAAAGCAAAACTGGAACCTTGATAAAATGGAGAATAACAAGACTCTTATTCAAATGAACAATATTCCTGTCTGGGATATTATAATTGGAATGGGTGCGGGTGAGGCAATTTTTGACCTCACTAATTATAAAGTTAAAAAACTGGTATTTAAAGGTGGTGCGGCATCTTTTGAGGCAAAGCTTGGTTCGGAATTACCATTGACTGAAGTTGCAGTGGAAACCGGAGTAGCGAATGTTGAGATAGAAGTTCCTGAAAGTTCAGGTTGCCGAATTGTGGTGGATAGTGGATTATCATCAAAGGATTTTATTGGTTTCATAAAACAATCTGATGGAACATACGAAACCAGTAATTATGGTACTGCAGGCAATAAGATTAATATCAGCCTGAAAGGCGGACTGTCTTCATTTGAAGTTACAAAGTATTAAATATCTTTGATGGAAACTTAAAATCTGTCATCCCGAATAAATTTCAGGATGACAGTTTTTTTCATATAAAAAATGAAGGATTATATTGTTGTTATCAATGGGAAACCAACTGGGCCTTATTCACCAGATCAGCTAAAGGGGCTCAAAATTAAGGCAGGAACCTTTGTGAAAACAGAGGATATGGACGACTATAAAGAAGCTCATGATATTCCTGAATTATGTGAATTTCTGGGTATCAAAACTCATATCAGGGAACCACAATATTTCGCTTCACTGGACGTCCGACTTCTAGCAGTAATTATTGACTACTTTATTATTTTTGCTATTTATTGTGTTATTGCTACAATCGTAGTGATTTTTATTGATGAGAAGCAAATGCGAATCATTGTTTCTGTGGCCGGACTGGCTATCATCCCCCTTTCAAAAATTGCTTATTGTACCATTATGGAATCTTCAGCGAGACAAGGGAGTTGGGGTAAAATATTAATGGGACTTAAGGTATCCGACGAGAAAGGAGCTCCTATTGCCTTTGTACGTTCATTGATCAGAAACTTATCCAAAATTATTAGTATGGGCACTATTGGATTGGGTTATATGATGGGCTTTTTTGACAAGAAACAGCAATGTCTGCATGATAAGATTGCCGGGACGCTGGTGATTAAGGATAGGTTGATTTGAGTATTGAGTATTGATTATCAGGTATATAGAATCTAGAACCAAGACTAAAGAACTAATATTTTCAATTTCCTATTCCCTAATAAAAGCTATGAGTTGCACCATAGATATCTCCAAAAGATGCAACTCATAATTGTTATTCTGTTCCAGCTACTAATTGCTCTTTACCTCAGTAGCTGCTGGGGGAAGTTGGAAGAATATTGGCATGGTATAAGCGACATTTACTGGCTGTTTTCACCGGCAACACTGGCTGCCGAAAAAATCAGCATTAAAGCAAAAAGCGGGGTAGAAAAGCCCTATTTCCATAATCCGGTTCGGCTTAATAAAGAGTATGTTAAAAGCTTATTTGATTGGAGTTTC
>CAMCTU010000093.1 GCA_945878525.1 Sphingobacterium thalpophilum | reverse complement strand
GCAAAGCTGCCAAATAAACCTGCGAGAACCGTAAGGATCAAGATAAGGCATCCAATTAGTAAGCCGGCAAATAATTGTGATCCTTTATCTACAGCACTGAGAACAGTCAGCTCTGTTCGAACCTGAATATATTCTTTAACTTTCTCAATGATAATTTGCGGATCAACTTCTGGTTCTTCCATTACCCGTAGATATTTTAAGCATTTTTAACCTTATTAATTGTACGTTCTGTTTCTTTGACAATGCTGCCGGCACCTGCTTGTGCCTGGGTATAATCATCTCCAGCTGAACGTATTTTTGACCGGATATTTTCAACAACTTGTTCCTTGAATTCACTAAGGTTTTCAATCTCTTCAGCGGCACGGTCTTTAATGCTGTCTCCAAGATTTTTTAATGAATCACTAAGTTTATCACGGGTATCAGATCCCTTTTCAGGAGCAAATAATATTCCCAAGGCTGCTCCTGCTGCCATACCGGCTAGCAGTGCGATTAAAATTTTTGTATTGTCTCTCATTGTTGATTATTTTTTTATTTCTTTTACTAGTGTATGATTTATGAAAATGTTATTCATTCCCGCCGGATTTCATTTTTTCAAACCGTTCAGTTGCCAGCTTACTTGTTTCGTATATTCTTATGGTTAACATAAAGTAGGATAATAATAACGGACCAAACACTAAGCCTAGTATACCAAAGATGGGTATACCAATAATCACGCCAACTACTGTTATGATAGGATGGGTATCTGAAATCTCCTTTGCAATAATTAAACGCAGCACATTATCAATATTGGTTATTATAACAAAGCCAAAAAGCAGAATTCCCAATCCGGAGGTATCATTTCCATTTGCAAATTCAATTATTGCTGCAGGGATAAATACAATTGGTGCACCAATAGCAGGTAGAAAACTAAGAAACGTAGCTATAACCCCCCAAAATATTGGATCGCTTATTCCAAAAAGAAAAAAACATATACTTAGCAGGGAGCCTTGTACTACAGCGATATAACCTTGACCAAGTACATTGGAATAGGTATTTTTTTTTAATTCTTCTGCGAATTTCAAAGCATTCTGTTCGCGGAAAGGAGCATATTTAAGCAAGCCTGCTTCAAAATCCTTTTTTTGAATCATCATAAAATATAGCAGAAAATACATAATTACCAGTCCTAGAACTATGTTAAATGCACCACTGATCAGTGATGGAAATAATTCTCCGGCAAATTGGCTAAGTTTTGTCATTGCTTTATCTAGCAGATGAGGCTGGTCTAGCTTGGAACCAATAAAATCATCAATGCGTTGCATGATAACCATCATTCTCATTGGATCAGCCTGAAATTCAGTTATCTTATCGATAACCATCAGACTGAGCATTAAAAATGGAAGAACAATTACCAATAGTGACAGCAAAATGATCAGACTTGCAGCTATCCAGTCTTTTAGTTTGTATTTGCTAACTAAGAAATCATAAACTGGAAGGAGTAAGGTATATAAAACAATTGTGCTGAGCAGTGTTCCGGCAATTGTCCTTAAACTATACAATACGAAGCACCCTAATATAATGAGTATTGCAAGGACTATGTCATTTCTTTGCTTATAGCTGTATATGGACATATTCGTTCTGACTTAATGATTTTAAAGATAGGGTCTTTAAAACAAACAACCAGCTTAATCATTAAGCGGTTTTATCTAATTAATCGATTATTATTCGATTTAATCCAGATTCATAGCTTTCATTTTATTGTAGAGTGTCTTACGGTCGATGTTCAAAATTTTCGCTGCATTGGTCTTATTAAAATTCACCTCCCTTAGTACCTTCAGAATTGTTTCATGCTCAGCTTCCGTAGCAGCATTTTTCAAATCATGCTTGTTTGGATTAAATGATGTATTCGAAACAACGCTATTTTCATTAGTAGATGCTTTTGCAAATGTTGAGATTTCAAGTGGTAAAGCGTTGAGTTGAATTTCGTCACCTTCAGTAATCAGTGTAGCGCGGCGAATTACATTTTTCAATTCACGTACATTTCCAGGCCAGTTATAAGTCATCATACACTCAATAACTTTTGAGGAGAAACCAGTAACATTTCTGTTTAATTCAGCATTTGCTGCTTTTAAAATATGTTCTGCAAATAGTGGAATATCTTTACCACGGTCACGCAGTGGAGGAATTATAATATTGAATTCATTAAAACGATGGAATAAATCCTCTCTAAATCGTCCTTTTTGAATTGCATCAATCAGGTTTTCATTTGTAGCAACAAGAATTCTAACATCAAGATCGATTTCTTTTGTACTTCCGATTCTCTTCACTTTTCGTTCCTGAACAGTTCTTAACAATGCAGCCTGAATTTCATAGGAAAGGTTACCAACCTCATCCAGAAATAATGTCCCACCATTTGCCATTTCGAAATGCCCAATTTTAGTATACATTGCCCCTGTGAATGAACCCTTCTCATGACCAAAAAACTCACTTCCTGCCAAATCTTTTGTAAGGGAGCCACAATCCATTGCAATGAATGGTTTATTTTTTCGTGGGCTGTTTAAATGAATACTTTTAGCAACAGATTCTTTACCTGTACCGCTCTCCCCAATAAGAATAACACTGTAATTAGTCGGTGCTACTAGTTTTATTTGTTTTAAGAGTTCGAGAGAAGCCGGGCTTTTTCCAACCACAAATTCCTCAGGTATAATGCTTCCAATATTTTCGTTCTGCTTTTCTGCTTCAGGTTCTTTTACCTCGGCATTATTAATAATTTTTTGAGCCTCAAGTGCCTTAGTGATCGTATTGAGTATCTCATCGGGGTACAAAGGTTTTGAGATATAATCAAAGGCACCCATTTTAATCAGCTCAACCGCCTGTTTTGTATCAGAATATCCTGTAATGATAATTACGCCTGTTTTTGGATAGGAAGTTTTGATTTTTTTTAACATCTCCCTGCCATCGGTATCTTCAAGTCGAAAATCACAGAGAACTAAATCAAATTCCTGCTTTGTCATTAACTCTAGAGCACTTATTCCACTAGTACTTGTTTTAACTTCAAAACCATTTCTGGTCAGAAATTTAGAAAGAATTATACCAATGTTTATTTCGTCATCTATTATTAATATTTTTTTCATATTGGTTGAGGTAAACAAAGGGGCTGTAAACCATATTATTACATGGGCAATTTAAGCCTTTTTTAATAATTGGGTAATATTTTCTACACTTTTTCATGATAATTTTATCATTTGCCAGTGAATTCGGCCTTTCTTTTAGATAAGAATGCTTCAACACCTTCTTTGAAATCTTGTGTTCCAAAGCAGTTGGAAAATTCATAAATTTCGGTTTCATAGCCATTAACACCATCTGCAGAAGCTGCATTAATAGCTCTGATGGCAGAAGCTACGGCAAATGGAGAGCGGATCATGATCTTTTTCATAATCTCAGAGGCTTTTGTAAGAAGATCTTCCGGTTCAAAAATGTGATTAATAAGTCCGGTTCTGAATGCTTCATCAGCATTGATTATATCTGCTGTTAGTATAATTTCCATGGCTCTTCCTTTACCGATCAGTTCAGTTAGCCTCTGCGTACCACCATAACCAGGAATAAGTCCCAAGCTTACCTCAGGCAACCCCATCTTTGCCGTAGATGATGCTACTCTAATGTGACATGCCAAAGCAAGTTCAAGACCTCCACCCAATGCGAAGCCATTTATTGCAGCAATGATTGGTTTGGAGTGATTTTGTATAACATCAAACACTTTGTTTTGTCCTTCACGAGCGAGATCTCTACCCTCGTCTGGATTAAAGTCTGCAAATTCAGAAATATCTGCGCCTGCAACAAACGCTTTCTGACCGGCGCCTGTAATTATAATCCCTCCAATCTGCTCATCATGACTTGTACTTGTAATGATATCATGAAGTTCAGCCAAAGTAACTTTGTTCAATGCGTTGAGTTTGCTCGCGCGATTGATTGTAATGTATAAAATGCGATCACGGTTTTCGACCAGCAGGTTCGAGTAGTTCATTATTTTTAGAAATTATGATTATGGCGATCAATGCCCTTTGTTGAATTGATAATTTTTGATCAGAACGTTCTGTTTTCTCTTACCCAATTTTGTATGTAAGACACTATGTCTCCGGTATGAGTACCAGGTTGAAAAAGTTTACCAACTCCCATATCATGTAAAGTTTTCATATCATTGTCTGGGATTATCCCACCGCCGGTTACCAGAACATCAGTCAGGCCTTTTTCTTTCATAAACTGAATTATTTTTGGAAAAACAGTCATATGAGCCCCTGAGAGAATGGAAACTCCGATTGCATCAACATCTTCTTGAAGGGCGGTATTGACCACCATTTCGGGAGTTTGGCGAAGACCTGTATAAATAACTTCCATTCCTGCATCCCTAAATGTGCTTGCAATGATTTTTGCACCACGGTCATGACCATCGAGTCCAACTTTAGCAACCAGCACCCGAATAGGGCGATTTAGTGATTCTGACATATTAATGTAAAAGTAAGAAGAAAATTGTATTGTAACTTCCATTTCTGGACTGGAACCATGTGAATTTATCAGGATTCTGAATTAGATATCCCCACAAATAAATTTTGTTATTTTTGCGATCTCTATTTCTGTGTATGAGTGAAGAAAAGTCATTAAATTTTTTAGAAGAGATTATTGAAGATGATATCCGAAATGGTAAAAACGGTGGACGTGTTCTGACGCGTTTTCCTCCTGAACCAAACGGGTATTTGCATATTGGTCATGCTAAATCAATTTGTCTGAATTTCGGTATCGCCGCAAAATATAATGGTAAAACTAATCTCAGGTTTGACGACACGAATCCTACTACCGAAGATGTTGAATATGTTGATAGTATAAAGAAAGATATTCAATGGTTAGGTTTTAAATGGGACAAGGAATTGTATTCTTCAGATTATTTTGAGCAATTGTATGATTTTGCAGTTGAGTTAATCAAAAAAGGTCTGGCTTATGTTGAAAATGCCACTGCTGAGGAAATTGCAGCTGCCAAAGGTAGTCCGACTGAACCCGGAAGTCCAACCCCCTCACGGAGTCGCAGTGTTGATGAGAATTTAATTCTTTTTGGAGAAATGAAGGAGGGTAAACATCCAGAAGGAACTTTGGTACTTAGGGCTAAAGTTGATCTTGCCTCACCCAATATGCATTTGAGAGATCCTTTAATGTACCGTATCAAGCATGCTCATCATCACCGAACAGGTAATCAATGGTGTATTTATCCAATGTATGATTTTGCACACGGACAGTCAGATTCTATTGAGGAAATTACACATTCTATCTGTACGCTCGAGTTTGTTCCTCATCGCCCGCTTTATGAATGGTTTATTCAAAATTTAAGTGTTTTTCCTTCCAGGCAGTATGAGTTTGCTCGTCTGAATATGAATTATACAGTAATGAGCAAAAGAAAATTGCTTCAACTGGTAAATGAAAAGTATGTAAGTGGCTGGGATGATCCAAGAATGCCAACTATCAGTGGCTTGCGCCGCCGTGGTTATACCCCTCTTGCTATCCGGAATTTTAGTGAGCGAATAGGTATTGCACGGCGCGAAAACTTAATCGATTTAAGTTTATTGGAGTTTTGTATCCGGGAGGATCTAAATAAAATTGCATGGCGGAGAATGGTTGTACTTGATCCATTGAAACTCATCATCAATAATTACCCGGAAGGCAAGACCGAATTAATGGAGGGTGAAAACAATCCGGAGCTTGAAAATGGCGATGGATTTCGTCATATTCCATTTAGTTCTGAGTTATGGATTGAGCGAGACGACTTTATGGAAGAACCTTCCAAAAAGTACTTCAGACTGGGTCCCGGACTTATGGTTCGTTTAAAACATGCTTATATTGTTCGCTGTGATAGTTTTTTGAAGGATGAAAGTGGTAATGTTACCGAAGTTCATTGTACTTATATCCCTGAATCAAGGAGCGGAACAGATACTAGTGGAATTAATGTTAAAGGCACCATACATTGGGTTTGTGCTTTGGCAGCAGAAGAAGCTGAAATACGGTTATATGACCGTTTGTTCAGGGTTGAAGATCCTTCTAATGAGGCCGATGATTTTAAAGAGTATATTAATCCGAATAGTTTAACGATAATCAACAAGGCTTTTATTGAGCCTGATCTGATAAATGCTGAGTTCGAGAAAGGGTATCAGTTCATCCGAAAAGGGTATTTTAGTCTAGATAGCGACTCGAAACCTGGTAAGCCAATCTTTAATAGGACAGTGACCTTAAAAGATACCTGGGCAAAAGAATCTCAAAAATCCTGATCTAAAAACTATAAGTATTTCTTATAAAGGTTAAAGAGAATTTGTTTTTCCTCCTCATTCAGAATTCCGGTTAATTCTTTCTGCACAAAATGAAGTTGAAATGATTTAATAGCGTTCTCTGGATTTTTTATGTCATATCCAATTATTCTGAGTGCTTCAATCGGATTGAATGAATCCGGTACAGAATCTGTAAGCACCTGATCTTGCCACAGTCCGTAGCCATTTTCTGCAAGCTTTTTCCAAGGGAAATTAATGTTTGGATCTACTTTCCTACCTGGCGCAATGTCTGAATGACCTATAAAGTTTGTGGCAGGAATATTGTATGTTCTTTTTAGCTTAGATAAAACACTTAAAAGACCCTCAATCTGCACATCTGAAAATTGCTCTAAGCCATTGTTATCAAGCTCTATTCCTATTGAAGAAGAATTAATATCGGTCAGATTCCCCCAATTTGCTGCACCACCATGCCATGCCCTTAAATAATCATTCAGCATTTGATAAATTATTCCATCCTTCCCGATTACATAATGAGCACTTACCTGAGTTTTGGATGTAGTGAATGTCTTAAGAGTTTGTTCTGTAGAGTTTTGAGCGGTATGGTGAATAATCACATAATTTGGTTTCCGGAGACCAAAATTGGTGGTTCCTACAAAGTCTTGTCCTGTAGGATTTACCGGTGTTAATCTGATTGTTTTACTTAATTCTTTACTTTGTTTTTTATAGACTTTGTTCGTTGGGCCGTATGGTGCTGTTGAGCATGACATCGTAGCCAAGATCAATCCACCGAAAACTAGCTGTTTGATTTTTTTTAACATGTTTTGCAGGAATTAAGAGAATCAAATTTACAAAATTAAACTTCGGGAAAGTTTTGATTTTTATTTACCCCAAGTTCCTTTCTTTTTGAATAAAATTTATTTGACAGTCAACCGCTTTAACGTGCAGTTCTTATTGCTGTGTGATAGATTGTTCAACGGTGTTTTGAAGAGTTTCCCTAACTAATTTGTACCCATTATGTATGGAATATGGATAAGAAATGGGGATTTTTTTATTCCCAGGACACAATTTTTAAAGACCGACCTACCATCTATTACATAAACGATATTTATAACAAGTAGCTCTAATTGAAACTTTTTAATGTAAAATACTGTGAGCGTTCCTTTTAATTATTTAAGGAGAAAAAAGTTTTTTACAGAACTTCTGTAGGTCACCTGAATTGTTTACTAACAACCCAATTACGTGATTTCAAATGTGTTATTTCATAACGACGGTTTGAGTTGATGTGGTACAGGCATTAAATATACCTAATGCTCCATTATTGAAATTACTATCAGGATTTGCAGGAGCTACCGGAGGACCGCCGTTTCCTCCTATTTGGCTAAAAGCAAAAAAATATTTGAATACATTTCGATCAATTGTTTGCATTTCAATTTCAACAACATCTCCAGATTTAAGATCTTCATCTCCATCAAAGATAATCACATCAGATACTGTATTCCCATCATTAAAACGATCTTCAAAAACAAGATCATCCTGTATTTTTTTATTAACTTTCAAAATGTAGCGGTATTGGTTTTGTATTTTGGGAGGATCATTATAATAAACAACAGGGTAAATGTTTGAATTTCCAAAAAACGAGAGTGTTTTAAACCTAACAGAATCCGGAACCACAGGAAAGGGCATGGTTGACTCTGCCGAATAAGTTTTTCCTTCAGATACTACTTCCATAGTATAGGTTAGACCAGGGTTTCCTCTAAATCGAGTGCTCCTGTAGACACCATCAGCGACTTCAGTAAAAGCTATAGATTGACCTAAAATTGACTTTAATGTTACTTGCGCCCCTTTAACCCCATTAAAAGTGGTTTGTTTATTAAATGGAAGTGTTTTGGATATCCTAACAAAATGATTTTGACTTTGATTACTTAGAGTTGCATCTATTACTATCACCGGTACTGAATCTTTCAACTCAAGATCAATCACTTTTTCGCAAGATGATAGAACAAATAGGGTAATAATTGACCCAATAGCTAATGTTAAATTCTTGATTAACTGTTTCATGATTAAAATTTAAAATTCCAGGTAACAGAAGGAATAATCCCGAATAAAGTAGTTTTTACAGCTTGAGTTCTGGCTGAATTATAAGGATCTTCTCTGAAATCAATAGTATATGCATTTTGTCGGTTATACAGATTATATATACCAAATGACCAACTCGATTTTAACTTTTTATTTGGTTTACCTTCAAGTGTTGCTGACAGATCTAAGCGATGATATTCTGGTAATCGATCAGAGTTTCTGGCAGGATAAGAGAAAATCGTTCTATTATTGAGTACATACTTTCCAGAAGGAAAAGTAACTGCGTTACCGGTATTAAACACAAAAGTTGAAGAGAAAGTCCAACGCTCACCGGCCTTATAAATACCAACAAGAGAAAGGTCATGAGTACGGTCTTGCCTTGCATTAAACCACTTACCATTGTCAATATCATCAAATTGACGCTCAGTTTTAGATAAGGTGTATCCTAGCCAGCCATTTAATTTCCCAAATCGTTTCTTAACAAAAAATTCTATCCCATAAGCTCTGCCATCACCAAAAAGAAGCTCTGATTCTACATTGGTATTGCCTCTCAAATCGGTACCACTTCTATAATCGATCTGATTCTGCATCTGCTTGAAATAAACCTCAGTAGAAAATTCATAATTATCGTCGTTGAAGTTTCTAAAGTATCCCAAAGAAATTTGATCGGCTATTTCGGGTTTGACATTATTACTGTTCATGATGTACAAATCAGTTGGTGAACTGGCTGTTGAATTTGACATCAAATGTAGATTTTGTGTGTTTCGAGTGTATGAACTTTTAAAGGAAGAGGTTCCATTCAGCTGATAACTTGCCGAAATCCGGGGTTCAAGATTTAGATAAGATTTGACCAATTGTCCGGAAGTATATGTACGGGAAGAAGTAGTATTTCCTTCTCTATCATAGGTAAAAAATTCACCGGGTCCGAAAAGAAAAAATGAACTCGCGCGTAATCCATAAACTAAATTGATTTTATCATTAACTTCCCATTCATCAGATAAATAGACTGCCACCTCACTTCCTTTACGTTTTTGGATATTTATTTCGTTTACACTGGAAGTTGCACTGGAACTAATATTTCCCGGAGCTATTGTGTGATGTATCAAATCAAGACCGAAACGTACATTATGACTATTATTCAGGGCTAATTGAAAATCTTGTTTTAGATTCAAATCCCTGATGGAGGAGTTCACTTTGAAATTACTTTCCTCTAAAAAATTTTGAATCACATAATTGTAATTACTGTATATAAGGGAGGTATTAGAAAATAAGCGATTACTGAAGAGATGGTTCCAACGAAGTGTTGAAGTGGCATTTCCCCAATCAAAGCCAAAAGTTTCACTCAAACCAAGTTCATCCCGACCAAAATATCCTGAAAGGTAAAGGGTATTTTTATCATCGATCTGATAATTAACTTTTGCGTTCAAATCATAAAAATAGAGCGTATTTTTATTTATGGCGCTATCTTTTGAAAATGCCAAAAAGGCATCTGCATATGTCCTGCGGCCGCTTATCATAAAGGAGCTTTTATCTTTCACAATCGGACCTTCAAGTTTTAACCTTGAGGAAATAAGCCCGATTCCCCCTTCGGTAGTGAACTCTTTTTTATTCCCATCATTCATTCGGATATCTAATACAGAGGAAAGCCTTCCACCATATTGTGCCGGCATTCCCCCTTTAAAAACACTAACATCTTTTATAGCATCAGAGTTGAATGTAGAAAAGAAGCCAAGTAAATGAGAGGCATTATAAACTGGTGCTTCATCCAATAAGATCAAATTTTGATCAATGGAACCACCTCTGACATAAAATCCACTATTCCCTTCGCCTGCTGATTTTATTCCGGGGAGTAACTGTAGTGTTTTTAAGATATCTCGCTCTCCAAAGAGAACGGGAACATTTCTTATTTCACTAAGATTGATCTTAGAAACACCCATTTGCGCATTTCTAACATTATCATTTCTTTTTTCAGAACTTATTACAACCTCCTCTAAAATATTTTCTGGCGTCATATTAATGTCAATCCGGATATCAGAATTAATACTGATTTTTCTATTGATAGACCTGTATCCTACGTAGCTAACGCTCAGGTTATAATCCCCTGGATTTAATTTATAGGAATAAAAACCATAAGCATTTGTGCTGGTACCGCTTTGAGTTGTAGTTGTAAATTTCAGGGTTACGCCAATTAAAGTTTCACCTGACAAGGAATCTTTAACTACCCCATTTATGGTATAATTGTCTTGAGCTTTTGAATGGAAAGTACAGATTAAAAGTAAAAAGCTTATCAGTACTGCATTTTTAGTAAAGACCATCAGGTGAAATTAAAGGATAAACAGAAGTTTGCCAAATTTAGTCACTTTATTGTTCTAATTATTAGCCGATTGTAAGTCTAAAGTAAGATAATTGGAATAGGCTGATTAAGTGTAGAAAAGAAGACATATATCCGGTAAAATTCAATTTCCTTTTTCACCGATATTTTCCCCTTTTTCACCGAGTTCTTTGCCTAACCTGCCTAATTACTATTCAGCAGCGCATATATCCGCTATACATTTGAAGAAAAAAAGAAAAGATTATGAAAACATTACTAAACACACTGATCGCATTATTTATCCTTTTACTGAATACAGAATCGTCGGCAAATGTAAAAAGCATGGACGATCACTCAACAGATTGTATGCATTCATTTATTCCTGTTTCTCCGCGCGACTACTGGCAGACTGCTGATCTTGAAGTACCTGAATATCTGAAATATGTAAAGGCTAAAAATGCATTTGTACCAGTCGCTGAATTTGTTTGGGGAAATCCTGATGCTGAAGCACCTGCAGAGCTGCTTAAAGATTACAGAACGTTTATAGTACCAGTTTCAGCAAAGAAATGGGATGAGCCGGCAATAAATGAAGTGCCAGAAAGTCTGAGTTTTATTAAAGCAAAGCTTGCAATGGTGCCGGTTCCT
>CAMCTU010000092.1 GCA_945878525.1 Sphingobacterium thalpophilum | reverse complement strand
ACATCCGCCTTTGCCAGTTCAATCAAAAAATTAGAAACCTTCAAAGTCACGGCTTTAAAGTATTGTTCACCCTTCTCTTTCGTTGCAAATTCAGGATTCCCAACGCCTGTATCTTTTGTAATTTGGGACCATTTTCGTTCTGCCCAAGCCCAGCCTTCCGAAAACTCTTTGATTTTATATTTCTTTTCTTTCCCATCTCCTGCGGTATAAAGAGGAAGTGTTAATTCCGGAGCCAGGTGTAAAATCAGACTAGTTTCCATTTCGTCGGCATGGTCACCATCATGCTCAAAAAATTTCATTTTATCTACGGACTGGAACCAATTGCAGGTGCTGAGAAACATCTTTGGGTACTTTAAACCCAGCTCCCTGACCATCATTCTGAAATCATTCCCCCCATGCCCATTCAAAATCAACAACTTGAATATATTTGACCGTTGAAGCACCTCAATCAGGTCGCATAAAATGGCCAGTTGGGTGCTCGGATAAATATTTAAATCCAATTTTATATCCGCCTGACCCGTATTGACTCCAAAAGGAACGGTCGGTAAAACAATGATCTTCGCACCACTTTCCCAGGCAATCCTAGCCGATTCCGCTGCGATATGGTCAGCTTCAATCACATCCGTAGAATAGGGTAAATGATAATTATGTGCTTCTGTAGCACCCCAGGGAAGGATTGCCAGGTCATAATTCGAATCTTTGACAGATTTCCAGTTTGTTTCTGCTAAAATATAGGGTCTGATCATTTTGTTTGGGTTTTTATAATTGTTTGTTCGGGCATAAACGAGTCTGAAGACTCTTATTCATTTATTAATCCGTAGATGCTGCGCTTAAACTGTAAAACAGCTAATTTCTGTTGTACTGGAAAATCAAATATGGTAATCGATGGAAACTCTACATACAGTAGGGTTTGACAAATTACTCCCCCAGAAACCAAAAAATGTATGTGCATTCTGAGCATACAAAACAATGAGCTGAACGATTTGCCCAGTCTAAGTTAAAGAATGAGGCCACTGATGTATTAAGCTGGGCTTTTCTTGTCCAAAATAATTGATTCTGACAAATGGGGCAGCTTAACTGTTTTTCCATTATTTGAATAGCTTGGGGCTCTTTCTTTCCAAATAGTTTCATGATGGGTAGACGTTTTTAAAAGTTTAAGTTAAAGTTTGACAGATAATGAAGCTAGTTTTCGCTGAGTCTGAAGACTCTTGATCATTTACTAATCCGTAGCCGCTGCGCTTACCTATATGGATAGTGCACTTTAGCCAAAGCACAAAATCTCCGTTAACCTTTTTTCGTTCCGATTTCCATCGGGACTGGTGCGGCATGATCTTCAGTCCTCCAATTTGCATCTCCCTGAGATGCTAGTGTTTGTCTGCCAACGCTGCGCTTGAACTGTACAACTGCTAATTTCTGTTGTACTGGAAAATCAATTTTGGTAATCGATGGAAACTCTAGTGACAGTGAGATTCCTAAAACTTCATTTTTTTGCTGATACTAGTAATCCTACAATCAGTCAATTGCCCACTACCATAAATAACCTACTTCTTAAACTTGCCATAAACAGCCTCTCCGGGAAAAGCAGACTCATTTGTCTTACCATTCTTCAACATAAATACACCATTTACCAATACATATTCAATCCCTCCTGAAAACTCCAAACCCTTTTCATAGGTAGATTTGTCAATCACTGTATTCGGATTAAAAATTGTAATATCTGCATCGGCACCAACTTGCATTCTTCCTTTGAAGCGCATCATCGGAGCTATATTTTCTAATCGTTTAGCTGGAAGAAAGGTCATTTTTTCAATAGCCGTATTCAAATCAATCACTTTATCCTCTCTTACATATTTTCCCAACACTCTCGAAAATGTACCAGCAGTACGCGGATGAGCCAATTTTGCATAAGCCATTCCATCTGAAGCAATCATCACACCAGGAGCTGCAACACCGGTTTTAATCCATTCAGGTTTCATCAGGTGCGCGATTATTGCACCACCTTCTTTTCTGTACTTTTCAAAAGATTCTTTGGTAAGCCGTTCTCCAGTATTAACCCACTGAAGGTCATTATAAGAAATCTCTTTTTCTTTCTGCCATCCTTCGTCGAACATGGCGCTCTGAATTAAGGTCGAGCCTGCTGTATATGGGTACATCTCGGTTGAAATATCAAAACCTCTTTTTTGAGCTTGACTTACCATATCCACTGCAAATTGAATTTGATCTCTCGAAACACTATTGATGTGCACGATGTGTAAAGGAGCTTTTGTAAGTATAGCGTCAGTAATTACCTCCTGTATTGCGATGATACTTGCATTCCGAACATGGGTATAAACAAGCGAGTTAATTTCGCCTGCTAGATTAAATACGCTGTACATTTCGGCCGGCTTTGACGTTGGCAGATAACCAATTGGAGCGCCAATACCAATGCCTCCTTCCGCCAAAGCAGATTTTACATTGGCAAGAGTTCTTTCCGTCTCATCAGCTGTTAGATGTTCATTTGCCGCCAGACCAACCACATCCATAAGTACACCAATATTTGATTCTCCTTTAGCTGTCTTTTCGCGCAAATCGTTTACAGCCTGTTTATGTTTATCTAATGCTTTTAATCGCTCAAAAGGCCAACAAACACTGGCACCGAAATTAATTAAGGCCTTTCCGGTTCTTGATTCGTACCAGGTGCCCAAATGTTCAATACCCCATTCCAATTCAAGGGAAGTGGTTACACCATCATGCAGCTGGTATATCTGTTCGGCATTACTGCGTCCATGTGCATGTAAATCAATAAAGCCAGGAGCGACCACCAAACCACTTACATCAATAACTTCTTTTCCCTGCAAGGCTTCAGTGCTGATTTGTACAATGCGCTTATTGATGATCCCAACATTTCTAATCGCATCTAGTTTAGTTTCCGGGTCTATCACGCGACCGTTTTTCAATACAATGTCATACCTATTATTTGACTGAGCCTGAGCCGAATCAAAAAACACGTTTGAAAGGAGAAGGATGAAGAATAACACCTTAAAAAGCTTTGCCATAATTGTTTTTATATGAAATTCCAAGATAAAAATAACTAAGTCAAATAATGAAATAAAACTCCCGCCTTTTTTCATTTATTCATTTTATACAAACGCACAAACCAATTGAAGGGTTTTGGATTTGCCTTGTTAAGCTTTTGAACTAAAATACCCTATACTTGGTATATCAGCACCCACAGCATATGATCACGCATGGTACTGTGAAAATAAGAAACAGAGGGGAATAAATAAATCATCGTATACTGCTCAGCATCAGCGAAATTACTTCAGACCCTTATTGCCAAACAGATAATAGCGCTAGTGCTATTATTAAAACTATTCCAAATTCTTGTTCCCAAATTGAAAATAATTGTTTCGATAATTCTGTAGGCGACCAGTCCAGTAAATCTATTATTAGTTTAAAGACTGTTGGGTATAGACATGAACATGAAGATTCTTATTCATTTATTAAACCGTAGATACGCGCTGAACTCTATAGTGAGTTATTTATTTTTTTTAATTGCAAGGAATCCACCCATAAATCCACTCATTAATCCACTAATTCCATTTCCTAATGCATTGGCAAATACCGATTCAGGCACAGGTAAAATAAAATAATTAATTAGTATTGAAACAATCAGTCCACCTAATCCTCCTATTAACCCGGCTTTTAAACTTTCTTTAGTTATCATATTTTGTTTTTTTAAGTAATATTTTTAAAAATTTGAAATGGTTAAGCCTAATGTTAAGGTAGAAATTTCATTAGGACTTATACCATTTACTTTTCCCTCGTACCATAAATCGTACATCACGTTAAAGTCGATTTGCTTTGATATTTTGATGTATGGTTTTAGAAATGCTCGTAAACGGTAATTTTGTACCTCGTTAAGTGCTTGTGCATAGAATGTCGAATAAACTAGACCAATTTTTTTGTTGTTGAAAGTAACCCTACCTTTTATGCTTGGCATTATTCTCACTACTTCATAATCTAAAACCTTAAAAGTAGATTGTTCAAAAAGACCATAAAGGTTAAAGTGTAAAAAATTATTAGGTTTATTGAAAACATAAGTTCCCACTCCTGCGCCGGCAAAATATCTTTCGTTTAACTCTCTAAAGTTTAAACTGTTCTCAAATCCTGTAATTACTGAAGGAAAAATCTTTTTATTAGGTAAAAAATGATTTTCAAATTGAATTAAAAGGTCATTCTCTAAATTTGATTTTGGTTGTCCGTTCGGTTGTACAAATCCGAAATGGTAATTAAAAACAGGTTCAAATTTTGTCCATTTATTTTCTATTACCAAACGGTTATTGCTGATAATAATTAATCGCTTTACAGTGCTTTTATCAAAAGTAGCATTGAGATTTACTTGATATTTGATTGATGTTTTATGTTGGGTAGTGTCTTGTGCATTTGCTATATATTGAGCTAAAAGCAAAAAAATAATTAGATTTTTTTTCATTATTCGATATTTATTTAATGCGCCACTTTTTAAAAAGGTTTAATCAGTAATGGCAAAAAAAAATAAACCGCTGTATGTACGGAAATTATTGGACTGAAAAATTGTTAACTAGACTCAGTAGCATTTTGAAAAATAATAAAATCAAAAAAGTAGATTTATGGAAGCATAAATACTTATCCGTATTAAAATGACTATTTTGTTTTATTATCAGTAAGTTGGTCAGTCCATTTGGTTATAATCGGCACAATTAACAAACCTGTTGGAACCGCGATGCAACAACCCACGAAAAAGTCATTGAGCCACAACTTAAAAAAGTTATCAATATAGGGTGAATGTATATATAACATTCCTCCAGTCATGACAATAGTCATCGAAATAGAAACCAAAATATTTGATATTAAATTCGCTTGTTTTGTAGAAATTTTCATTTGTTAAATTATAAAAAATAGGCTACCTCAATAAAATTAAGGTAGCCTACTATTGCTTTACTTTTTATTTTTTAATGATATCCCAATAAATAGTTTTGGACATGGGTCCTTTGCGCGCAACGATTTTTAGCTTGTTACCTTCTATCAAAATCTCGCCCGAAGCAGTCATATCTTTTTTAGGATTGATGATGGTAGCTTTCCATTCTTTACCATCAAATTTTACATCTTTAAGCACAACCATTTTCATTTCATCCATTCCTATAAAACCAGTTGCTGTTTTAGTAATGGTGACAATTCCACCATCATCAGTTTTGTATTTTCCTGCAAAATTATCGGTGGCTTTTTGTGCAAATGCTGCAGATGACATTGTAACTGCAATCATTAAATAAAATAATTTTTTCATCATTTTTTTGAATTTTTAAATATAGTTTACAAATTAAATACTAATCCAAGTTTCAAATTGGTTAAGTCCCCTCCAATAACAAACCCTTGTGCAGCTGAATTTTCAAACTCATCAAAGGAAGCAGACGAATAAGTTAAACCAGCAAAGGAAGCTTGAAGACCGATACTTTTTGACATAAAGTAGATAAATCCTAAAGAAAGATCTCCACCAATGCCATCTACTTTTACAGTTCTTGATGGTCTTACATCATAAGAAGTTGTTTCCCCATGTGCATAAACAACTGATAATTCATTGAAGAAGGAATATTGTTTGTTCGGAGTATAAAAATACCTTCCAAAAGCTCCTCCTGAATAAATGTTATTTTCTGATTGTTTAACATCTGCAACTTTCCTAATAGAAGAACTGTAACCTGCTAATCCCCCAATTAAAACATTTTTGGATACAAAAAAACCTCCTGAGTTAGCCAATTCGAAGGTGCTATTCTCCAAATCTTCGGATTTAATTTTTCGGTACTTGTAACTGGCAACTCCTGTTACTAGCATGGATTTGCTTTTGATCTGAATGTTATCATCAGTTTTTTGTGCAAATGTTGCTGTAGCAAATAATAGACCTAAGCCTACACAAATTGTTTTTCTCATTTTGATTTTTGTTATGATTTTTAGATTTATTTAAATTAAAGTTTGATTTCTGGTCGGCTATGCCATTCGTGGAACAAGCCATTTGGGTCTCTATCCGCTCTTATTTGCTGAATTTTTATCAAATTGGCATCAGATAAAAATGGGGCAGTTCTTTTGTGCAAACCTTCATCGGCTAATTGAATTCCTGTACTCATGTGGTTCATTTTACTCATCATCGTTGCAGCCCAGTCGCCATATTTTGAAGTATCGCCAGCGTTTTTCCAAATGGTATACAAGGCTATGTATATGTCGTCCTCATTTGAATAAGCCATATCGGATTGTATTTGACCAGGATGCCAATTGAGCCAAAGCATGTGCGAAGGAGGAGGAGGCATAGTTCTTGCAATTTCTTTGATAAATGGCATTAAGTCATCCAAAGAGGAGTGTGTCCACATATTGTCTACTCCATAGTGATGATTTTCGGGATAATGTGACATCACTAATTTGTACAAGGCATTGATACCTGGGTCAAGCGCTGGCGTAGCAACCAAGGCTTTACTTTTGATTGGGCTATTTTTCATGAAAGCCATTGCCTCTTCAAATTCGTCTTTGGTGTCAGCGTAAATGGGAGCTGCTGCCTCAATACCTGGACCAAATAGCCCCGACATTTTGTTGCTCATAATCATTTGAAACTCTACGGCTTTTGGTATGCTTGGTCCTACTTCATAAGCCCAGCTATACACATCTTCCAAATGCTTCATATAAAACTGATGGGCTATAATGGCTCTGTACTTAGGCAACTTATAGAGCTTTAGATGGAAACGCACCACTACCCCAAAAAAACCACCTCCTGCACCACGTGCCGCCCAAAATAAATCGGAGTTTTCACTTTCGTTTGCGTGGATGTATTCGCCATCTGCAGTAACCACATCAATCCCAATCACACTCTGACAAGCGATACCTAATTTTCTGCCATTCCAACCGTACCCGCCTTGCAACAGATAGCCTCCAATACAAACACCTTTGCAATGCCCCGCAGGAAAGAAAAGATCATGTTTAAACAATTCTAACATCAATACGCTTCCGCCAACACCTGGTCCTGCAGTGGCGGTCATCTCGTTCACATTCACTTCAAATTGATTGAAGTTTTTCATCATAATTAAAATACTATTGTCTCTAATGTGATTGGCGCTAAAACTATGACCACCAGAGCATACCGAAAGTTTTTTGCCATGAGATTTGGCATATTTAATGGTTTCAATAATATCGTTTACCGATTTTGCTTCCACTACTTTGAGTGGTCTTTTACCGGGATCGATTTTATTGAAAAGGGAACCCAATACCACGCTTTCAAAATCTTCATCGGTTCTTTCGATTACTCTTCCCTCAACATTCAATTTTTCGACAGTCTGGTTTATTTCTGAATACAACTTTGGCAAAAAAGCTGCTAAATGGGTCATTTCTTCGGAGCAGTGAGTAACTATATCGCGTCCAAAACCTGATGGTAGTAACTTCTGTTTTTGTAGGAATGAAGTACCTAGGTCTGCAAAAATTCCATCTTTTCTAACAATCGTGTATTTACCACCCATCCAAAAGCGAGAGCGCATCTCTGAACCGCCTTCAACAGCACGAACTTGGTGTACCAAATAGCCAAAGTCTATTGGAAGTTTCGAATGCCCTAACCTTGCACAAACATAAACCGCTTTAGAAGGGTCTTTAATGGCATCAAAAGAGAATCCAAACTCAGTTGGTGATTTAAATTGAATGAGTCCATCAGTAAACTCATCACCAATGTATTCTTCAATTATTGAATTCCTCCCGATGTAAGCATCATCGGTTTTACCATCTTCCCAAACAGCACTCACGTGAGATTTGGGATGCCATAATTTGTAGCGACTGTCTTGGCTTCCATGCCACCCAAACCACCAATCCCACATCTCTGGAGTTACTCCCGGCATTGAAGTGAGTATTGCCGCGTAAATGGAGCCATCAGCTTCTATGGAAAAACCTGTTTCTAAATCGGTGTACCCTTCATTTTCTAAATAAGTGACTTCTGAGAAAGGGGGTAAAGCACCTGCCGGAGACGGCGCATGTTCTAGCGCATATTGAACATGCGGCGCAAGCTCTACAATAGTTTCATCGTAATACTTACCATACGACTTTTTAAAATCTTCAGGCGAATAGCCTACATTCTTTTTGTTTGACATATGTTTTTTTTTAAATTATATGACAAACCTAAGAATAGGCTTTCTTTGAATCACTTGAATTAATTCAAGAAATTTTAGACGCGATGTTTTAATTTACTCAACCATTCGGAAGATATGCCCATAAACTCGGCAATGAATTTTGAAGGTACTTTCTGGATCACTTCAGGGCAATGCTCTATTAAATAGTTATAAAGCATTTCGGAAGGATAGGAAATGATTTTGAGTTTAAAATCATTTTCTTCCTGTAATGCTTGGGTAATCATAAAATGGTAAAATTTAAAAAAATGAATATCCTCTTCGAGCAAAGCATCGACATCTTTTTTATCAAATTCAATTACTTCCGAGTGCGTAATGGCTCTTAATTCGCATAGCGTTATAGTTCCGGAAAAATAACCATCAACACAACTCATAAACGGATGAAAATCATCCAAATAAAAATTGATGGTTTTTTGAATCTCAAATTCTTTATCAATATATCTACAAACAAATCCACCCTTCGTTATGAAATACGTTTTATCACAAATGGTATTGGCTTTTACTAATAGAGCTTGACTTTTCACTTGCACAATTTTGGCTTTGCCTAAAAGGTTTTCAACTAGAGCGGAAGAAATATTGGAGGATTGTAGTAATTCTAAAAATTTATGCATTGTCTATGTAATTCATTGTTAATATTATACATTCGGTTTGTTTGGGTTACTTGCAATTTGGTTTCGCAAGGGAGCCGGGCAATCAGTGTATGAGTTCCTGTCAAATAAAAAAATAAACAAATAATTATTCCTTTAAACACCATTGAATATTACCTGTTGATAATCATATAATTTTTTACCGGTTTTGAATCATTAAAGTGTAATACATAATAATAAGTTCCATCAGAAAGTGAGTTATTTACCATCCCCTGCTGCTTTCCTATTCCTTCGAAAGAATTTTTATTACCATTATCCCTGAACACAAGACTTTGCAACCTATTGTAAATTTCAATTTTTACCTTATCGGTTACTTTCAAATTCTCAATCACTAATGGGCTTAACATAATCCCACTTTTCAATAGTGAGCTGGTATCTGCTAATAAAACTACTCGTTTTGGTGGCAGTAAACTTTGAATCCTCCACAGACCACAAAAAACAACAATCATACCACTCACAATTTTTTAGAACAATATTGTTTATCTAAAGACTATTTAGAGTCAATATGAATCTATCAATTTGCAAAAACGACATTTTTTAATTATGGAGTAAATTTCTTGTAGTTATTATCACTAATTGGGAATTTTTATGTGCAATAAAATATACGAAATGGGCAATATATTCTACAAAAAGATAATTTTAATATCTCAAATAGCAAAGTTTTTGGCGGAAAAGTGATTGATTTAATTTGTTGAAATTAAATTTCAGTTATCTTTTTCTACACAAATTTTATTCAGAATAATTACACAAAACATAAGATTTTGGTGAACAATTACAACTGTTTAAAACAAAATTTCATTGCTGTAAAAGTCGAAATCAGGGGCCTGTAAAAACAAAAAAAGCCACCCATAGAGGTAGCTTTTTTAACGAATTTGTATAAGGTTAAACCTTGATTTCTACTTCAGCTCCACTTGGCAAGAAACTTCTCTTTTATAAATAGGAGGTCCTGGCCTTCGCCGGCCTTCGCCAAGATGACAGTCAATTGTAACAAACAGGAGATTCCAGCTCAGAGGCTGGAATCGTAGTGCCCAAACCATTGCATTGTCATGGCGGGCATCACCCGCCACGATTAAAATCAAATTCTATTGAAACTATAATTACCTTTAACCATTCTATGAATAAAGAACTGCTAAGAAAGATTTTTGCACTCAGCCTTTTAATCCTGATTTCCGGAAATGGCTTCAGCCAGATGAAGCTGATCAGGAAAATGCTTTCCAATGAGGCTGATACCACCCGAAAGAGCAGCTTCCTGCCTCTTCCAGCTATTGGTTATGCACAGGAAACCGGAGTAGAGCTAGGAGGAGCCGGTATGTATTCATTTTATACCGACAAAAAAGATAGCCTGATCCGCACTTCCCGAATAACCGGTATGATCACCTTTACCACCAAAAAGCAAAGCAACTTCGCCTTAAAATCTGATATCTGGACTCCCGGAAATAAATATCACATCACCTCAGAAATCCGTTACCGTAATTTCCCTTTCAATTTCTATGGAATTGGGAATTCCACATTGGAAGTAAATGAAGATCCCATCACCCAAAAACTTTTCAAGATCAATGCCGGCATCGAGCGGCTGTACGCTAAAAACCTATATTTAGGATTTAGCGCGGCTTATGAATCCAATCGCTTCGAGGATAAAATAATCGGCGGGATTTACGGCACTGGCCCAAATATTATTGATAGAGATGGCGGGAAAGCTTTCTTTCTGGGTGTCACACATGTCCTGGACAATCGAAATACCAATACCTACACCACAAAGGGTTCATTTCTGAGATTTAATTATTCCTATGCGCCAAATCTTTTTGGGACTGATGATTTCAATGGCGGACTCCTCAGACTTGATTTACGTCATTTTGAAAGCCTGAGTAAAAAGACCACCCTCGGCTTAAATGCACATTTTCAAGCCATCAGCGGAAATAATACGCCATTCTACCTGCTCCCGCAGCTCGGGAATGATGAAATGATGCGCGCTTATTATGCCGGAAGATTCCGTGATGAAAATTTATTGGCCCTGCAGACTGAAATCAGACTCAGATTAAATCCACGATTTGGATTAGTGGGATTTGCCGGCGCCGGAAATGTGTACACAAAAAACAATTTGAAACTCATTCAGCTTAAGCCCAGTTTAGGCGGTGGTTTCAGATATTTCTTTGACATTGAACGCGGACTCAGTGTGCGAATAGACTATGCCATCGGCGAACAAAAACCTGGAGAAAAAAGGCAGAATGGCCTTTACCTAAGTTTGGGGGAGGCGTTTTAAATATTATTCATCATGATTTCTAGATTGAATTTTTGCTCTTCGACCGCTTTGTAGTGAGGAGAAATACCTATCACCAACTAGGATCAAAACAACTTAAAGTAATTTTCTAATTAATTAAAGGAGGTTCTAGCTTTTGCTGGAATGACAAGCGTTATTTGGGGGAGGAAGAGGAGATTCCGACCTTCGCCGGAATCGAACAAAACGAAAACACCAGAGAGAATTTCAAAGGTAAATCACCTCCGATTCCAGCGAAAGCTGGAACCTCCCTATCTCTAACATCA
>CAMCTU010000091.1 GCA_945878525.1 Sphingobacterium thalpophilum | reverse complement strand
TCAAATGAAATAGAGAGACTGGCAATAATAGGCAGCGGTACGATGGGTCATACCATCGCTCTGAATGCTGCCTGGGTTGGTATTCAGGTAAAAATGTTTGGTCTTGATCAGCAGGATGTTCAAAATGGACTTTTTGCTGTCAAAGCAAAGTTAAAAACCCTTTTTGAAAATGATTTGATCAACAAAGATCAGCAACATCAGATCATTGAAAATATTATTGGAACTGACTCATTATCAGACGCTGTTTCAGGGGCTACTTTTATCATTGAATGTATACCAGAAATTCTGGAGCTTAAAAATGATCTCTTTATAAAACTTGATGAAATGTGCAATGAGGAGGTTATCCTCGCAACAAATACTTCCGGACTTAGTCCAAGTCTTATTGGATTGAATTTAAAATATCCTCAAAGAATTTTGGCAACTCATTTTTGGAATCCTGCTCATCTCATTCCTGTGGTTGAAGTTTTAAGGGCGAAATTTACAAATGATAGTACCTTTAAACGGACAATTGAATTGCTAAAGTTTATGAATAAAAAGCCGATAGAGGTTAAAAAGGAAGTTCCTGGTATGGTAGGCAACCGGCTACAATTTGCACTTTTCAGGGAGGCCCAATATCTTCTTGAACAAGGTATTGCAAGCAAGGAAGATATAGATGCTGCAGTAACTTATAGTGTTGGGCGAAGGTTACCTGTAACCGGGCCATTACTTTCTGCTGATATGGGTGGCCTGGATGTTTTTGACGCCATATCTGATTATCTCTTTAAAGATTTGAGTAATGCTGGTCATTCATCTCGGAAGCTTAAAGATTTGATCAACAATGGACATTTTGGACAGAAGAACGGGGAAGGTTATTATTCCTGGAATGAAAAATTCACTGAGGAAATGAATCTTAAAAGGGAACAACAGCTCATCAAATTTTTAAAGGATGACATTAATTAGAAATATAAACATATCGGGTAATACGAACCGTTGAAAACTGTTTTAATACCCTTAAATAAATATCAACACGTACATGAAAAGTTTAGACTATTCTAAATCAGCAGAATTACTCGGAAGGGCTAAGAAAGTGCTTGCCGGAGGCGTTTCATCAGAATTCAGAAAATACAATCATCCACACGCCATTTTTTATACTCATGGTAAAGGTAGTCACCTTTTTGATGCTGATGGGAATGATTATCTCGATTTTACCTTGAGTCAGGGTCCCTTGATTTTAGGTCATTCTCACCCACATGTCCTAAAGTCAGTGAACGATTATTCTGAACTTGGACAACTCTATGCAGGACAACATATCAAAGAAATTGAACTCGCTGAAAAGATTAATAAGCTGATTCCTTCTGCCGAATTAATGCGATTCTGCCTTGATGGTTCTGAGGCAGTTCAAACTGCTTTAAGGGTCGCCAGAGCTAAAACCGGGAAGCAGAAATTCCTTCGATTTGAAGGACATTATCATGGTTGGTTAGATAATGTCGCATGGGGAATTTCGACGCCTTCTGCCGACGCCTTGGGAAGCCGGGAAAATCCAAATAGTTATCCCTGGTCTGCCGGAATTCCGGAACACTCTAAGGATGAGTTTATTATTTTGCCTTGGAATGATATCGAGCTGGTCAGGAAAACGCTTGCAGAGCGACATGGAGAGATTGCAGCTATTATTACTGAACCAATTATGTGTAATAATGGATGTATCATGCCTGAAGAAGGCTTTCATGCAGGATTACGCAGTTTATGTGATCAATATGGTATTGCTCTGATTTTTGATGAGGTAATTACCGGTTTCAGAATGAGCATTGGCGGTTCTCAGCAATATTTCGGAATTACCCCTGATATGTCAATTTTTGCGAAAGCTATGGGAAGCGGATATCCAATCAGCGCTATCGTTGGAAAAAGGGATTGGATGGTTCTTATTGAAGAAGGAAAGGTCATTCATGCCGGAACAATGAACTCATGTAATCCGACAGTTGCGGCCGCTTTGGCGACTATTGAGGTTCTTGAACAGGAAAATCCTTACGAAAGGATGTTCAGACTTGGAAATAAACTGATGAATGGTATCAGAGAAGCTGCTTCAGCTAATAATCATAATTTACTGGTCCAGGGTCCGGGTCCGATGTTTAATATTGGTTTTACAGATCTGAAAAAAGTTAAAGATTATCGCGATACATTGACTTATGATAAAGTAAAGCTGGGTAAATTCATATCTGCAATGCACGATGAACGGATCAGAATAATCGGCAGAGGCTTATGGTATATCAGTACCGCCCATATTGAAGCAGATATTGATCACGCCATAGCGGTTTCAAAGCGTGTTTTAAGTACCATGTAGAAAATTCCTTTCTTGCGGAATTTGTATTCCATTAGAAATTCACTCAAATTTGGGGTCTAAATTATAATTATGGAAATTGGGAAGCTTTTGGAAGCTATTCTGCCAAAAGAACGAATAAAATGCCGGTTGATTGACCTGGTCGCTTATGCATCTGATGCGGGGTTTTATTATTTGAGGCCAAAAGCAGTTGTACAGCCTGTCAGCGAAAAGGAAATTATCGAACTGCTTGAATTTTCTCGCTGGAATAAAGTACCTATGACCTTTCGGACAGGAGGCACAAGCTTATCGGGGCAGTCCATAAGCGATGGTATCCTGGTTGATTTGAGTCAGTATTGGAATCAATTACTTATTGAGGATAACGGAAATCTGGTTCGGGTACAACCTGGAATAACCGGTTCAATGGTTAATACTTTCCTTAAAAAACATAAACGTAAAATAGGACCCGATCCATCAAGTATTGACTCTGCAATGATTGGCGGGATTTTGTCAAATAATTCAAGCGGAATGTGTTGTGGGGTTGGTTTGAACTCCTATCACACCACCAAACACATTCGTTTTATTCTGCCTTGTGGTAAAAGTTTTTCAACCGAAGTCAAGGCTGATTATCATCGCTTTAAGGAAGAATGTCCGGATATATTTACTACCCTCTTAAATTTAAAAAATCAGATTGCGGAGAACACTGTTCTTTCCCAAAGAATCAGAACAAAATATCTCACTAAAAACACAGTTGGATATTCACTAAATGCATTCATAGATTATGCCGACCCGCTCGATATTCTTTCACATCTGTTGATTGGTGCAGAAGGTACCCTTGGTTTTATCGCTGAAGCAGTGATGGAAACCGTACCCGATTACCCGTACAAATCGACCGCATTTATTTATTTTGAATCTATTTATGCCGCCTGTCAGGCTATTGGTCCCTTAACTGAATCTGGAGCCGAAGCTGTTGAGTTAATGGACAGGGCATCTTTAAGGTCGATAGAAGATTTGAAGGGTGCCCCAGAAATTTTAAAAACCTTGCCTGAAACGGCTGCAGCTTTGTTGGTTGAATATCAAAGTGATAGCAAGGAAGAGTTGCAATCCAAAATAGAAAGACTCCTGCCTCATACCAGCTCATTCTTGCTTCTGGAACCTATTAAATTTACTGAAGATCCCTACATTCAGGCATTTTACTGGAAACTCCGGAAAGGAATGTTTCCAGCAGTTGGAGCTGTCAGAGCGAGGGGAACTACCGTGATTCTGGAGGATATTACGTTTCCTGTTGCAAAATTAGGTGATGCTATTCTCGATTTGCATGTTCTCTTTGAAAAGTATGAATACGAAAATGCGATTATTTTTGGCCATGCCAAAGATGGTAATATTCACTTTGTAGTCACTCAGTCATTCAATACAGCAGAGGAAGTAGTTCGTTATGATCGATTTTTAAGGGAAGTTGTAGAGCTGGTAGTCGACAAATATGATGGTGCACTGAAGGCTGAACATGGTACCGGCAGAAACATGGCGCCCTTTGTAGAAACGGAGTGGGGTTCTGAGGCTTTTCAGATTATGAAGAGTCTGAAGCAGGTGGTAGATCCGCATAACCTTCTGAATCCTGGAGTTATTATTAATGACCATAAAAATGCGCATTTACAAGACCTGAAATCTTTACCAAGTGTAGAGGAGGAAGTCGATAAATGTATTGAATGTGGTTATTGTGAATATAAATGTCCGAGTCGAAATATTACACTTACTCCAAGGCAACGAATAGTTGTCAGACGTGAACTTGCCTTGTTAAAAGCCAAAGGAGATCATAGTACCCATGCTGAACTCGTCCAGCAATTTCAGTACGATGGCCTTGAGACTTGCGCAGTTGATGGTCTTTGTGCCACCAGTTGTCCGGTTGATATAAACACGGGCGATTTGGTTAAAAGATTAAGAAGAGAAAGCCATTCAGGATTTTCTAATCAGGTTGCACTTTTGGTTTCAAAGAATTTCCGTGCGGTAACATACCTTGTCAATTTTGCTCTGGAGGCAGGTTCATTTGTCAATTCAGTTTTTGGTAAAAACGCTATGAACCTCCTGACTGGGGGGATAAAAAGGATTATTCCTGCATTCCCATTGTGGAGTAATCAATTGATTGCTAGTGGCTCTATATCCGGTAAACACAAGCATTTTTCTGATTCTGAAACTAACAAAGTTCCTGCTGTTGTTTATTTCCCAACCTGTATTTCAAGGGTAATGGGAGGTGCCACAGATAAAAAGAATATTCCGGATACCTTCCTCAGTGTATCCTCCAAATCAAATATTCAGGTCATCATTCCTGAGGGAATAGAATCGCTTTGCTGCGGACAGCTTTTTTCTTCCAAAGGATACAATCCAGCTTATGCTGATAAGGTTAATGAGACGATTGAGAAACTCTGGGCTATCACTAATGATGGAAAGCTGCCAGTAATTCTCGATGTAACATCCTGCTCTCATACACTTCAGCAATGCCGTTCGGTTTTGAGTAATAGCAATAAGGAGAAGTATGATCGACTGAGCATTTTAGACAGTATTGATTACCTGCATGATTATGTGATTCCGGCTTGCGGACCTGTTGAGAAAAAAGGAACTGTTGTCCTTCACCCGGTTTGCTCATTACAGAAAATGGGCCTGGAACGGAAGTTTGTTTCTGTAGCGAATCATTTTAGTAATACTGCAGATGTTCCGATACATTCAGGATGCTGCGGAATGGCTGGAGACCGTGGTTTTCTTTATCCTGAATTAACTGCTTCGGCTACTGCATCTGAGGCTATGGAAGTTAAAAAGGGGACTTATGAAGGTTATTATTCTTCCGGTAAGACTTGTGAGATTGCCATGTCTGAAGCAGTAGGTAAAAACTATGAGTCTGTTCTGTACCTTGCGGATGAATGCATCAAGGATTAGGTAGATTATCTATAAAGCTAAACAGGTCAGGTTTATGGAAGCAAAAAATGTTTTGATTACCGGAAGTACCAGTGGTATCGGTTTAGCTATAGCCACAGTATTCGCAGAAGCCGGATATAACCTGGTTTTTCATGGACTAGAAAAGGATGGAGCAGAAATTGCTGCTGAGATTGGAAAGCAAAACCGAATCAATACTTTTTTCTCCTCAGCAAACCTGCTTGATTCTGCCGAAATCGCTGCTATGGTTAATGAGGCAAACCTCCACCTGGGAGATATAGATATTTTGGTGAATAATGCTGGTATTCAGTTTGTATCCCCTGTGGAAGATTTCCCAATAAATAAATGGAATGATATCATTGCTGTAAACCTGACAGCTGCATTTTGTACCTCTCAGGCCGTTTGGAAAGGCATGAAAACCAAAAATTGGGGAAGAATAATCAATATCTCATCAGCGCATGGCTTGGTTGCATCAGCAAATAAATCGGCATATGTAGCATCCAAACATGGCCTGATCGGTTTGACTAAAACTTTAGCTCTTGAAGGGGCAGGCTGTGGAATAACAGCCAATGCCATTTGTCCGGGTTTTGTTAAAACTCCTCTTGTCGAAAAACAAATCACAGATCTGGCAAAGCAACAGAATATTACTGAAGCCGATGTAATTCAGAATAATATTTTACAAAAACATGCTATTAAAAACTTTGTCAGTGCTGAGGAGATTGCTGCTCTTGCATTATTTTTAGCCTCTGAAAATGCCTCAATGATTACGGGCGCTGCTATGCCTGTGGAAGGGGGATGGGTTGCGCAATAGTGCCGGGTCGAGCCCGGCATGACAGTTGTGTCGAGCCCGGCATGACAGTTGGGTCGAGCCCGGAATGACTCGAGTCCAGCCCTTGTCATTGTGGATCCAGACACCTGTTATTGTGGTCTTGACCCGCAACGCAATTATCGTAACCTCTCCGCCGATTTGATCAGCTTCTCATCATTTCTGATACCCCTCAGTGCCAGTATGACAAACAATACGCCCAGAGATGGAAGTATGACTCCTAGTCCGTAATTCTCTGTTTGTAAAGTGATATTACCAAGAACCTGTTTTGCAGTTTGAACCATCCAGAAACTAAAGCCCAGAATACCGGCAATACAAACAACACAGAGTAGCATTTGATTTTTTCTGTTTTTAAATAAAAAAATAGCTATGAATGGGATCAATCCGAGGATGACTGTTACTATGGTTAAGGCCAGAAATGGTTCCGTTTGTACGATATTTCCTTCGATACTTTCATAAACACCAGTTACTTTAACTGCCTTTGAAGTCCCATCAGGATTTATAACCTGCAGATATGGAAATAGAAACAGACTAAAAATTGCAGAAGTAGCAAAAAAAAGCCATATGGTTTGAACTCGTTGTAGCATAGAATGGAAATTTGAAACAAATATAAATATTTTAGTCTAGTGATTAGTCATTCAGGCAATGTATTGAGCTTGCTTTGAGTATCTTTGGCTTTTCAATTATAGCAATAGAGATTGAGTACAATTCAACGATATTTCTTGGAACTGGCTTATGATGGAACTGTCTATCATGGCTGGCAGATCCAGCAGAATGCCCTTTCGGTTCAGGAATTGATTAATAAAGCATTGTCTACAATTTGCAGGCAGGAAATTGAAACACTTGGATGCGGCCGCACCGATACCGGAGTACATGCAAGGCAACTTTTTGCACATGCCGATATCCCTGTTGATATTGATGTACTTAATCCAAGATTTTTGCTCAGCATTAATGCGATGCTTCCCTATGATGTTGTGATTAAAAGGTTCATCAAGGTTGCTCCGGATGCTCATGCCCGTTTTGATGCAATTTTGCGCTCGTATGAGTATCATATTCATTTTTCGAAAGATCCATTCCTGCATAATTTATCCTGGCTTTTACGGGATAAACCCGATGTGGCTCTGATGAATAGTGCAGCGGTATTAATGATGAAATATCAAGATTTCAGCTGCTTCAGTAAGTCAAATACCCAAACTTTTACCAATAATTGTTTGATAAGCAGGGCAGAATGGATTAATACAGAAAGGGGCATTGTTTTTCATATTTCTGCTGATAGATTCCTTCGGAATATGGTTCGGGCAATTGTTGGTACCCTGGTCAGAATTGGTAAAAAGGAAATGAAGGTGGAGGATATTCGTGGGATAATTGAGAGTAAGGATCGTTCAAATGCCGGCGAATCAGTACCTGCATGTGGTTTGTTCTTAACAGAAGTGAAGTATCCCTATATTCAGGATCAAATTTAAAAACCAGAATTGGTTTAAATATTGAACAAAGAAAAAAATGACTAAGGTTAGCGGTAATGCAGTAGATGTAAACTTGTTGAGAAGGATATTCCGGTATGTTACACCTTACCGAAGTATTTTTATCTGGTCAATAGTTTTAACGGTACTTCTAGCTATTCTTGCACCACTTCGTCCATGGCTTATTCAATTTACCCTCGACCGATATATTTTATTTAATGATCATAAAGGATTAATTGAAATGAGCCTATTAATGACAGGGCTTTTACTCTTACAGACCCTTGTTCAATATTTTCATACCTTTTTTACAAATATTCTAGGGCAATCAGTGATTAAGGATCTGCGCGTAAAGGTCTTTAATCATATCATCAGTCTGAGACTTAAGTACTTTGACCGTACACCTATCGGACAATTAATTACCAGAACAGTTTCAGATCTCGAAACAATAGCAGATATATTTTCTGAGGGACTCATCGTAATGGTTGGAGATTTTTTGCAGGTTATAGCCATCATTGCGGTCATGCTTTATGTCGATTGGAAACTGACCCTGGTTGTGCTGATTCCAATGCCTTTACTGGTTATGGCTTCTTTGGTTTTTAAAGAGGCGATAAAATCAGCATTTCAGGATGTACGAACCCAGGTTGCCAATCTAAATACCTTTTTACAGGAGCATATTACAGGAATTAGAATCATCCAATATTTTGCCCGTGAAGATCAGGAGATGAAGAAATTCAGACATATCAACTCCATGCACCGTGATGCACATATTCGCTCAAACTGGTATTATTCGATTTTCTTTCCGGTAGTTGAGATTATTTCTGCAGTTTCTATCGGACTTTTGGTATGGTATGGATCTAAGTCGATTCTATCTGATCAGATCAGTCCGGGCGTAGTAGTTTCTTTCATCATGTACATCAACATGCTGTTCCGCCCAATCCGCGAACTTGCTGATAAGTTCAATACCCTTCAAATGGGTATGGTAGGTGCTGAGCGTATTTTCAATGTGCTTGATACTGATGAACAAACCGAAGATAAAGGCAGTCTGCAACCTCAGAATTTGCAGGGAGACATTGAATTTAAAAATGTTTGGTTCGCTTACAATGAAGAAAACTGGGTTTTGAAAGATATTTCCTTTCATGTTAAGCCAGGAGAAACGCTGGCACTTGTAGGGGCTACCGGTGCGGGAAAATCCTCAGTAATTAATATTTTAAACCGTTTTTACGAGATCAATAAGGGTAGTATTCTCGTTGATGGGAATGATATTCGCGACTATAAATTAAGTTATTTGAGGTCTCATATTGCAACTGTTTTGCAGGATGTTTTTCTTTTTTCAGATTCTATTGCCAATAATATCAATCTGAGCAATGGGGAGATCAGCAGAGAGCGGCTGATTCAGGCAGCAAAAGAGGTGGGAGCCTATGAATTTATTATGAAACTTCCTCAAGGCTTTGATTATGATGTGATGGAGCGTGGAGCAACATTATCAGCCGGACAGGCTCAACTTATTTCATTTATCCGTGCAATGGTATATGATCCACGTATTTTAGTTCTGGATGAAGCCACAGCCTCAGTAGATACAGAAACGGAGGAATTAATTCAGCATGCGATCAATAAACTGATGCAGGGTCGAACTTCCATTGTGATCGCCCATCGTCTTTCTACCATCCAGAATGCAGACAGGATTATAGTTTTGGATCATGGCGAAATCAAGGAAATGGGCTCTCACCAACAACTTTTAAAATTGAATGGCTTTTACAGAAGACTATATGATCTTCAGTTTAATTCAGAGGGCATAGCAAAACCTTAGTTTTTAGCATACTGATCCTGAAAAATAAATTAACTTCGTTATTTAAGATTTTGTTCCCGACTTTATGAGGCGAGTTGTATCTCATCTTACTTTTCAGGTGCTTGTAGCAATAATAATCGGCGTTCTGGTCGGAATGAATTTTCCGGCTTTTGCTCCGACTGCCAAACTGATCAGTCAGACTTTCATTAATATGATCAGCATGCTGATCGCACCAATCATATTTTTTACCATCGTGCTTGGTATTGCGCAAATGGGCGATATGAAAAAAGTGGGTAGGGTAGGTGGTAAAGCGCTGCTCTATTTCGAACTGATTACTACTCTGGCAATTATTATCGGTTTGCTAGTGGCCAATATTTTTAAACCAGGCAAGGGAGTTGACGTGGCTGCAACTCATGCCGATCCTTCAAAAATACAATCTTATCAGGAATCTGCTTCAGGGATGAACTGGCTTGAGTTCTTCGCACACATAGTTCCTAAAAACATATTTGAGTCCTTTGCCAAAGGTGATATTCTTCAGATTCTGTTCTTTGCCGTGCTTTTTGGATTTGCTTTGAGCCGTATGGGATCAACTGGCAGCTCACTGATTGTCACATTTGAGAAGTTATCACAAGTCATTTTTAATATTATGAAAATGATCATGAAGCTCGCTCCCTTTGGTGCATTTGGAGGCATGGCCTTTACGATCGGAACTTATGGATTATCAACACTTTACCCACTAGGAAAGCTGATGATCGCTGTATATATGACTATGGCACTATTTATATTTGTGGTGCTGAATTTGATATGTTATCTCTACAAGTTCAGTCTGTGGCAGTTTTTGAAATTCATTAGGCAGGAAATTGTGATCGTTTTGGGAACATCTTCGTCCGAGTCGGTACTGCCCAGTATGATGCTTAAACTCCAAAAATTTGGTTGTTCCAAATCGGTTGTGGGACTCGTAGTTCCCACAGGCTATTCATTTAATCTGGATGGAACCTCCATTTATCTTTCGATGTCAGTTATCTTTTTATCTCAGGTTTTCAATATAGACTTGAGTATTGCACAGCAGATTACGATTATTGGAGTATTAATGGTCACTTCAAAAGGAGCAGCAGGAGTAACAGGAAGCGGTTTTATTGTATTGGCATCCACACTAACTGCCTTAAAAGTGGTACCCATTGAAAGTATCGCGATATTATTGGGAGTTGATCGCTTCATGTCTGAGGCCAGGGCTATCACCAATCTGATTGGTAATGGAGTTGCTTCCGTAGTGATCGCAAAAAGTGAAAATGAATTTGATCAAGCGGCTTATAAAAGGGCAATTAGTCCCAAAACTGCTGAGGATGTGATTAGTTCTTCTTATGAATAGAAAATTGGAGTCTGCTTTTAAAAGCACTTGCAATGATATGAATGTTCAACCTTAATAAGTTAAGAGTTGATTTCATATTAAATCTAAACTATGTCCTCGAATTAATTTATTCCTTTTTGGCTTTTAATGATCAATTCCAATTTATGGGAAATATTACCCGCTCATGGCCGCGGGGGCCTAGTCCTTTTCCTGCAGCAGAAAAGGACCAAAATGCCGCCGCTGCGCCTGATGCTTTGAAGGGTTCTGCTTAGGCCCAGACAATAGTTGCCGCACCAGCCAATGCGGAAGAAAGCTTATTAATGGGGGCTGCTAGCGTGGCGCATAATGAAAATATTCGAGGTAATTAGCAGGATTTTAGGCATATCGCCTTGCAATGACATTCATAAACTTTTTTTTGCGGCATTGGACAGGGCGGTAAATTCAAAATTGCCATTGCACTGACTTTTATAGCCCTGTACGCAGCCGTTGATGGATGAACATTCCTAAACCTCTAACGTTAATCTTAGTAATCTTTGAATCTCGATATGGATGAATTAATTTAAAATGAAGCAGAATTTCCCGAGCGGGGGGAGGACAAAACGGCGGGCCGGGTGTATGGCCTCTGGTGGTGGGAGCTTCGTTTTGTCTTGATTTTTTGGTTACTTTTTCATCAAGGAAAAAGTAAATAGGCCTCCGCGGCTATGAGCGGTCTTAAATTTGAAATCACACGGTATTATAATAATCCTGAATAAGTATAAAGTGCAGAATATTAAGTATTTAATAGAATAACTTAATCACATAGG
>CAMCTU010000090.1 GCA_945878525.1 Sphingobacterium thalpophilum | reverse complement strand
TCCGCCTTCCCTAAACCATCAGGCGTGGTATAGAATGGTCTTTTTTCAACGAGGTAACTGGTGTCTTCAGCAATGCCAAGTGCATGATAAATGGTTTGGTGAATTTCTTCAATACGGATGGGTTTATCAATGGTTTTGCATGGACGTTCATCTGAAGTTTTACCATAAACATTACCTTTTTTAATTCCGCCACCAAACATTAAGATCGAACACCCATCAGTAAAATGCCTGTGCATTCCGTAATTTTTGATGTCATGGATAATGTCCGGTTGTTCCACCTGCTCCTGTACCTTTAAATCAGGACGGCCTTCAACCATCATATCCCTGCTAAATTCACTGGCCAAAATGATTAAGGTTCTATCCAGATGCCCAGTTTTTTCAAGGTCCTTTACTAATTGGGCTATTGGGCCATCAATTTGTTTCTTCATTTCAATGAGTCGGGTATGTCCATTATCATGGGTGTCCCAACTTTTGAAAGGTTCATATTCGGTAGTCACACTGATAAATCGGGCGCCCTGTTCTGTGAGGCGGCGTGCCATTAAACAGCCTAAACCAAACTTCCCGGTATTATAGATATCATAGCTTTCCTTAGGCTCCTTACTCAGATCAAAGGCAGCGGCTTCAGGAGATTTTAAGAGCATATAAGCCTGTTCCATTGATCTTTTTAAAGATTCCTTTTGATAATCACTTCCAAATTCACCCATTGCACCTTTGCTGATCAGGTCATTATAAAGCTGATTTCTGGTTTCAAATCGGGCAGATGACATACCCAGCGGGGGTCTTACACTTTCAAGTCCTGCCGAAGGATCCGGAATAAGGAATGGTCCATATTCGCTGCCGAGGAATCCTGCGGTGTGGAAAGCTTTCAATTCCTCTCCTTCACCCAGCGTAAAACGTTGACCTATGTCAATAAAGGCAGGAATAACCGGGTTAACTGTTCCCAGTTCTTTTGCAATCCAAGAGCCGATATGAGGAGCAGAAACTGATTGAGGTGGTTTATAACAGGTATGCCAGTGATACTGATGCCTTGAATGCAATATGTGACCCATATCGCCAGCTACATAAGATCTGATCACTGTACCTCTATCCATAACCTTCCCAATTGATTCAAGTCCCTCGGAAAATGAAACTCCATCAAGTATTGTAGGAACTGGTTTAAAGGTGCTCAATACATCATTTGCATTCATACCTTTACTAAAAGGGGTATATCGTTTGGGATCAAAGGTGTCGGTATGTGCCATACCTCCCGCCATCCAGAGTAAAATCACTGTATCGGCTTTGGCATTTCTTCTATTATTACAGGAAGATAAGAAACTTGCTAGTGGGGCACCTGCAGCGAAAGCCCCCAGGGTTGTAGCACTGGTACTTTTTAAAAAGTCCCTTCTATTCCATTGATTATTCATGCTCAATATTTGTTAATAGATAATTTGAAATTCGGGAAGCAACATAATAGCCCAGAAGAGATCCTGAACAGAATCGGTTCGAGGGTTATTGCCCAATATTTTGATCGCAATTTTATATTCATCCGAACGAACTTCACGCCCCAAAGCCTGTCTGTAAATTTCCTTAATGATTTGATCTCCGCTTTTGTATTTCAGCTTCCAGTTGTCCGCTCCTTTTTTGAGCATCGAATTAAAACGTTCGCCATTGGTCAACTCCAGGGCCTGCAGAAGATTTGCCTGTGATTCACGACTGGTGGAGACTGTTTCCCTGTTCGGCCTTCCCAATGCTGTAAGAAATGGGTTATTTACAACTTGTGAAGCACGTGGGAATAATTGGATTCTCTGATCGTTCAAGACTTTAATGGATGGCTGGTACCTAAGCATTGAATCTGGAAATATAGGTCCAAATAAGGCAGATCCTGCATCTGCAAATTGTTCTGCAGTCATTCTTTTTCTCAACCTGCCCGAAAATTTGTATTCCTGGGAAACAATTTCATTTGGATCTTTAAATCCTGCTGAGGGTAACTGATAGGTTTTCGAGCTTGTGATGAGGTAAATTAAGTCTTTAATATTAGAGTTATTCTGCTGAAAATTGAAAGCCATCCAGTCCAGCAGATCCTCACTCCATGGATCATTGTCCATCATGTCTACTGGTTCTATAAACCCCCGACCCATAATCTGTGCCCAAATCCTGTTTACCAGTGTTCGGTATAAGCGCCCATTCTGAGGCTTAACCATATTATTGGCCAATTGAGATCTTTTTACGGCTACACTCGCATTATTGTCAATACTTCCCAGTTCTTTCCAAAGCATTCTGGCATCGGTGAATTTACCTGTGGGTTTATCGCAGCGATTAATTTCAAGTGTGGTATCCGCAAAAATATTGGCAAAGGCGTAAGCATCTTCTAGTTTCCAGTCGCTTATAAAACTGTTATGGCAGGATGCACATTTTAGGTTAAGTCCTAAAAATACCTGTGAAACATTTTGTGCGGCCTGCATTTCTGTCCGCTGACTTGAGTTGACAACTCCCCGCCATTTTATGCCTTCAATAAATCCTTTTGAATTTTCATCCGGATTGACAAGTTCTTTGACAAACAAATCATAGGATTTATTTGATTTAATCGATTGATAGAGCCAGTCAGTTATAGCATATCGTCCCTTGGTAATATATCCGGTACCAGTATAATCATTTCTTAATGCATCATTCCAGAAAGTAAGCCAGTGTAATGCGTAATCATCTTCACGATCCAATAACTTCCTACTCCAAATTGCCCTTTTATCAGGTCTTTTATCTTTTTTGAATTCATCAATTTCCTGATAGCTGGGTAACAAGCCGATAATATCCATGTACAACCTTCTTAAAAAAGTTCTGTCATCAACCAATTTGGGCCATGCTATTTTATTCTCGACAAAGTATTGATTTGTCCATCGGTCTACAGAATTGGTATAAATACCCGAATCCGAAGGTAATACCGGATTTCTGGGTGCAAGTTCAGCTACGTTAAAAACCTCCTCTTTATCTGAACCATCCGGCCATGGAGCACCTTTTTTAATCCAGAAATCAATGACAGCAATATCATTTGCGGTAAGTTTTTTGCCTTTGGAAGGCATAATATCTTCATGATTTGAAGGCAAACTAATACGTCTGAACAGTTCACTCTCTTCGGTCTTTCCCGGAACAATTACTTCTCCGTTTTCTCCGCCTTTAAAAACAAAATCCTTGCTATCGAGTCTTAATTCGCCTTTGACTTTCTCATCCCCGTGACATTTATAGCAATTATGCGCAAAAATAGCTCTGACTTTAAGATTAAGTTCCTTTTCCTGAGCTTTCGTCAGGGTATCTTGATCAGGGTTGTTAGAGTTGATATCAAAGCTGATCGTTTCGGTATTCTCATAATTGTCCGACCAGGGTAATGTGCTCGACAGATAATCATCTCCATGAGTTAATGAAGCCCCTAAATGACCAGCTATGATGACACCGAGAGCAGTTATAAATAATGTGAATCGGTAGGTCTTGATGTACTGGGTTTGATTTTTTATCAAAATTCTCTGGTGCAGAAACCAAACCAGAATTCCCGAAAAAGCGGTACTGATTCCGAGCCATTGGTGCAGTATCAGATTTTCACCGTATTCAGTACTTCCTGAAAGGAGAATGCCGAAAATTGCAGAAATTAATGAAGAAATAATTCCGGCAATCAATAGTATTTTAATGCCTGGCCTTAAGGTAGAATTGAAATTTTTTATTGTGCCAAACTCGAGTAAAGCAGTAAAAAGGAGCAGAGCTACCGGAAAATGAACTGCTAATGGGTGCAGTCGTCCGAATAATTTTAAAAACCAAAAATTTTCTGGATTGAAACTCAGTATGGATTTAGAAGAAGCAAAATCATTATAAATAAGCTGAAGCAGAAAGATTGAAAGGAGTATAATGAAAAGTGCAATCAGCTTATTGTTTCCGAAAAAATTATTTTTTGCATTATTACTCATTGGCTCCTGAAAATGAATGGTTAAATAAATCTAATATTTATTCAGGAAACAATATAGTAAATAGCTTGTCGGTAAGAAAGCAAATTATAAATCTCTGGCTAATACTTTAATACTTAATTAAATATTTAAATCCTTAAATTTATTTCAAATATTGATCAACATCCGCCTTTGTAAGCAATTTGAAGGGAATCAATACTTCCTTATCAACTTTTTGCCTCTGAGCAAGTTTGACCGCTGTTTCAATAGCTCCGGCGCCCTGTTTACGAGCATCCTGAAAGACTGTAGCATCTAAATTTCCTTGTTTAACTGATTGTAATGCATCAGTAATTGCATCGATACTCACTACAATTACTTTATCTTTCATTCCTGCATCTTGCAGTGCCTTTACTGCTCCAAGTCCCATTTCATCATTGTGTGCAAATACTGCATCGATTTTAGTCCCAAAAGATTGAATCCAGTTTTGCATTAAGTCCATGCTTTTTGATCTGTCCCATTCAGCAGTTTGCTGTGCAATCATATTAATGCCTGGATACTGTGCCATAATTTCTTTCGCGCCCTGTTCCCTTTGAATTTGAGCGGCCTGACCATTCAGGCCCTGAATCATCACGACATTGGCTTTGCCTTTTGATTGTTCTGCGATAAATTTCATTGCAATTCTACCTGATTCAACATCATTTGATCCAACAAATGCTGTAGGTTGTACCTTGGTTGCTGAGTTTACGTTTACTATTGGTATACCTGCAGCCAGGGCCTTAGTTACAGCAGGTGAGCAGGCTTCATATTCACATGGGTTCAGAATAATGACATCAACCTTTTGTGCAATAAAACTTTCTATCTGTTCAATTTGCTTTAATGGGGAACGTTCTCCATCAACAATTATTAATTCTGCTCCTAATTCTTTGGCCTTATTCTGCATTTCATCGCTGATATTTACAATGAACTCATTTTGCATACTCAGCATGGATATGCCTATGACTATTTTATCTGAATCATTTTTTTTGCCGCTTTGAGGTTCACTGCAAGCTGTGATGAGTAAAAACAAGCTAGAAAGCAGCAGGTACGTAATTTTCATTTCCTGTATTTTAAGAATTCGATTTTTGGTTCAAGCTATCTAACACCACAGCCCCTATAATTATAATGCCCATCACTACCTGTTGATAATAGGAGGTAACGTTTAATAAATCTAAGCTATTATTTATTACTCCAATGAGTAAAACGCCAATCAGCGTTCCGGCCATGCTGCCTTTACCTCCTGTGGTACTTGTTCCTCCGATGACAACTGCAGCAATCGCATCTAATTCAAAACCCGCTCCGGCATTTGGCTGTCCGGTAGTTATTCTTGAGGTCAGTAATATTCCGGCTAATCCGGCTAATAAACCTGAAATGGAGTAGACTACCATTTTAATCCGGTTTATGTTTATTCCTGAGGCCCTGGCTGCTTGTTCATTTCCTCCAACTGCGTAAATATAACGGCCCAAAACAGTTTTATTAAGTATGATTGAGCAAAGCAGAAACATTAAGATTAGTATAAAGATTAATAATGGAATACCCAAAAACTTACCACTTCCGATAAAGACAAACGGATCTGAAAGATTGGAAACCGGTCGTCCCTTGCTTAAAATTAGGGCTAATCCTCTAACAATGGTCATCGTTCCCAGTGTAACAATAAAAGGTGCTATTTTACTTTTGGTAATTAGAAATCCGTTAAAAACACCTACGATTAAGCCAGCCAAAAGACCTGCAAGAACAGGTATTATGAGCGGGTAGCTATCGGGATGAGCCAGCATTGCAGCACTTACTCCCGCCATAGCAACTATCGATCCCAATGAAAGGTCGATCCCACCTGTAATAATCACAAATGTTACGCCAAATGCTAAAAGTGCATTAATAGAAACCTGGGTGATTATTATGGTCCAGTTTGAGACAGTTAAAAACTGTGGGGAAATAAATGAAATAATAAGACAGATAATGCTGAAAACGATAAAAATACCGTATTGTCTGAGGTTTTTAATGTAAAGCATACTTCATAATTTTTTCCTGATTAGCTTCTTTTTGTGTTAAGATAGCTGTTTGTTTTCCTTTTGACAGTACTAAAATTCGATTACTCATTCCCAAAATCTCAGGTAATTCTGAAGAGATCATAATGACTGCTAATCCATTTTTTGTCAATTCTCTGATTAGTTTGTAGATTTCCTGTTTCGCACCAATATCTATTCCACGAGTTGGTTCATCCAGGATGATCAAGAAGGGGGATGCCATCAATACTCTTGCAATCACAACCTTTTGCTGATTCCCGCCGCTAAGATTGATGACTTTCTGGTTGAGACCAGAAGCTTTGATTTTTAACTCATAGGCTATCTTAGCCGTAGCTTTACGTTCTTTATTTTCATCGATCAGCCATCTTTTAGAAAAATTAAGTATGCTCGAAAGACTAATATTTTGATTAACAGATAATTCCGGGATAAAGCCCAGAGCCTTTCGGTCTTCACTCACATATCCGATTCCCTTACTAATCGCATCTTTTGGTGACCTGATCTGAACAGCTTTGCCTTTCAACAAAATTTCACCGCTTTCGAAGCTGTCTAATCCAAAAATAGCACGTGCAATTTCAGTTCTTCCTGCACCCATTAAGCCCGCAATACCAAGCACCTCACCTGCATAAAGTTCAAAGTTAATATCAGAAAATTTCCCCTTTTTATAAAGGTTTTTAACCTCCAGTACAATTTCATCATAAGCAATAGATTTTGTAGTAAACAGTTCCTCAATTTCGCGGCCAACCATCAGGGCAATTAAACTATTCTTATCCAGATCTGCGGTATTTTTTGTTGCTATAAATTGACCATCTCTTAAAACGGTGATGCGGTCGGCAATCTGGTAGATCTCTTCCATTTTATGGGAAATGTAGATAATAGCTACGCCCTTACTTTTTAGATCTTTAATGATTTTAAATAGTATTTCAACCTCTTTCTCAGAAAGTGCCGAACTTGGTTCATCCATAATGATCACTGATGCATTATTGGATACCGCCTTGGCTATCTCTATTAATTGCAATTCTGCAATGCTGAGGTATTTTGCCTTTGTTTTGCAATGGATTTGCAAACCCATTGACAGTAATAAATCTTCAGCCTGCTGATTTATTGCCTTTTCGTCTAGCAAAAATGCCCGCTTCATTTCCCTGCCTAAAAAAATATTCTGAGCCACAGTCAACTCAGGAATCATCAGTATTTCCTGATGAATCATTGAAATGCCTTTTTGCATGATTGAATAGACATCCATTTGTTCAATCTGCTCAGAATTTAATGATATAGTGCCAGAATCGGCTTTTAACAGTCCGATCAATATTTTCATAAATGTTGATTTTCCTGCTCCATTTTCGCCCATAATGGCATGCACTTCACCTCTTTTAAGCTCAAAATGGATGTTATCCAGTGCTTTTACGCCGAGAAATGATTTTGAAAGACCTTTTACCTTGAGAATTTGCTCAGCAGGAGAATGCATTTAATTTAATTAAGTATTTTCTGACAGATGAATTTACCAAAATGCAATTAACAAAAAAAAATCCCCGATAGTGCTAAGGGGGATTAAATTTTAAATGATTAAATTCTACTATTTTGAATCCAAGAATTTTGATTCAATTATCTTCATGCGATCCTGCAATTTTTTAAGAACGGCGGTTTGTGAATTTTTTTCTGAAAGTTTGACCAATTCACTCATCACATAAACACCTAATTGTATCTCACGGGAATTAAGATTCTCCTTAGTTTTAGCAATAGCTGCCATGTAATTTAGCTGATCCTCAATGTAAGCTGCGGTATTCAAAGTCAGTTCATTTGCTTTGGCCGGCTCTTTTAGTTTGTACAACAAATCTGCCATGTAAAATTTGCGTATGGTGAAGTTCAGGGAATGATTTTTATCAGGAACTACCTCCATGCACTTCAATAATAGCTTTCTGGCTTCCTCTGTACGACCTTCTTTATAAAGATTTTCAGCAAGAATATTGAAGTGATTGATCATGGTATAGCTCATTCTTAATGATTCGGGGTCTAAATACCCGGCATTTTTCATATTGCCCCATTTAAACTTAGTCATCAGGTTGGTATACATCTGATCAGTATTTGTTAATTCAGGTTTTTCAGCAGCAGAATCAACCTGAGCCTTTTTAAGCGGCAACAGTCGATAGGCAAAGCCCTCGTTGTACAGGAAATCTCCTAAACCGATATAGTTGTCATCAGGCACGGTGATCGCGAAATAAACCGGGCGCTTCCAATTGTTATGTGCCAGTACATCGATCATTGCAAGCTCAGTTTTTGTAACGTAGTTCTTATTATACTTCCATTCCATAGAAGTAGTAATTAGGTCTCTTTTGCTTTCAGGCAAGGTTTTGCTGGCAATAATTTGCTCAGGGTCAATGCTTATCTTAAAGTTCTTGGTGGGTAAAAAGTTTTCTTTGGAACCATCCTGATAAGTTGCCATATCTGCGGCACTGTCTGAAGTCATGATATCAAAAATATCCTTCAACTCAACAGCGCCAACAGCATTATAATCCTGATAACCCATTACATCACGAACCCCTTGCACAAACTTTTCATCAGGCATAGTGATTGGTAAAGCATCAGCCTGATTAACTTTCTTTTTCATTTGCCGGATATACCAGTCTGTTCCAAGTAAGCTTAAATTTACCACCCTTACATCCGTTCTGATGTTTTCAACTTCCTGAACATACCAAAGTGGGTAAGTATCATTATCCCCATAGGTAAACAATATTGCATTTGGCGCACAAGATTCCAGGTAATTAGCTGCCATATCGCGTGCAGTGAATTTAGAGGAGCGGTCATGATCATTCCATCCTTCTTTTGCCATAAGTATTGGAGCCGCAAGTAAACCTATCAAAGTTGCAATAAGGGCAGCTGTTGGAGCTTTAAATCTTGGTTTGAAGAAATCTGCAATTCCGGCTACTCCCAGTCCGATCCAGATTGCAAATGCATAAAATGAACCTGTGTAGGCATAATCCCGTTCCCGGGGTTGAAGTGGATTCTGATTTAAATAGAGAACAATAGCGAGACCTGTAAAAAAGAAAAGCAGACCAATAATTCCGGCGTCTTTCTGGTTTCGTTTAAAATGCCATAAAGCTCCAATGATCCCCAAAATAAAAGGAAGGAAATAGAATCTGTTGAATGCATTGTTTTCAAGCTGACTTTTAGGAAGTTCAAATTGGCCGCCTAAAAGCATATTATCAATGAATTTTACTCCTGATAACCAATTCCCTCGGGTATAATCACCATGGCCCTGTTCATCATTCTGTCTGCCTACAAAGTTCCATGCGAAATACCGTGTGTACATGAAACTGGTTTGGTAACTGATTAAGAATCCCAGATTGTTTATAAAGGTAGGAGATTGATCTTCCGCCATTCCCATCCAATCGCGGTAGAAGCCAACATGCTGTGGATCGTCACTGTACATTCTCGGAAGGAGGGTATTTCGGTCGTAAATACGCTCATATTTCTGCCCTGCATTTTCATATTTGTCTTTACCCTTACGATAAATAACATCACCATTTTTGCTATCAATTGGCTTAGAGTCAAAATACTGGCCATAAAGTAGTGGGCGATCGCCGTATTGTTCCCGGTTGACATAGCTCAATAATGAAAATGCATTCGAGGCATCACTATTGTTTAACGTAGGATCTGCTTTTGCTCTGATGACAATCAGCGCAAAGGATCCGTATCCAAATATGATAAAGACCACAGAGATTAGAGCCAAATTTAAAACCCTTCTTTTTTCACGAATCTTCAGTACATATTCGAGTCCGGCAAGTAGAATTACAGCAACCACAAGTCCTGAAATACCACCACCAAGAGTCATTAGTGTGCCAAATGCACCAATTGAGAGCATCAGGTTAAGTTTATTGCCATTTAAGCTGTAAAGGATTCCTGCAGTTAGACATATGACAATCAGAAGCCCAAAAAACCCTACACCCGAACCAAATCCGAGTCCGAGGGTATTTACAAAAAACAGGTCTGAGTACGCTGCAAATTTGATAATATATTGAACAATTCCATATTGTATAAATGCTAGAATAATCATTCCTACGAGTAATGCGAGCAAGGTGCCCGAAGAAGTAGGCGTTTTAGACCTTCTGAAATAATAAACCAGTGCTATTGCAGGTATAGCCAACAGGTTTAATAGATGCACTCCGATTGAAAGCCCCATCACATACGCGATAAAAATGAGCCAGCGGTCTGAATCCGGCTCATCAGCGTGCTGATCCCATTTTAAGATTGCCCAGAATACAACTGCCGTACATAGTGAGGATAAGGCATATACTTCAGCCTCGACTGCCGAAAACCAAAATGAATCTGAGAAAGTGTATGCCAGAGCACCGACTAATCCGGAGCCCATGATACTGATCATTCCCCAATTTGTCAGATCCTTTCCTTTCTCCTGAATTACTTTTTTTGCTAAAGCAGTAATAGTCCAGAAAAGGAACAGTATTGTAGATGCGCTGGCCAATGCAGAACACATATTAATCCAGAAAGCTATTCTGCTGGTATCGCTTCCGGCAATGAGTGAGAATACTTTTCCAAGCATCAGGAACAGGGGTGCCCCGGGTTGATGAACAACCTGGAGTTTGTAGGCTGATGCGATGAATTCACCTGAATCCCAGAAACTTGTGGTCGGTTCAAGTGTAAGGGTATAAACAATAAGAGCTATCAGAAAACTAAGCCATCCTAGTAAGTTGTTGATTTTAATATAGTTCATAAATTCAAGATCAAATATAATGCCGTCGAAATTAATGAAATTATTAATATAAGATGCAGAAACTGGATAGGGTTTAACAGAAATTAACAAGTATTATGTCAGCGGTCTGATGTCTGAAGTCTGAGGTGTGAAGTAAGAGTAGTTTGTATTTAGAATAAGATTTCCAGTTTACATAGAGTTTGTGAAGTTTTGCCCCAATTTCGTCTGCTTTGGCATTATAGATGTTAAATTGTTCCTGTGTTATATATTGGCAGTCTTTAGCGAAATTTAACCACACTTTACTTTCTTCTAAGGATCCGGCTGAGTAGATTAGATATTTTTTAAATTCTGCACGGTATATTCTCCGCCCATGACCTTCGGCAATATTGGCACTTATTGATTTTGTAGAACGGATTATTTGGCTGGTTAAAGAATATTTTTCAGAAGAAGGGAAATCTTTTGTCAGATTAAAAATACTCATTGACAATTGATAGTAAAGCCGATAAACATCCAGATCAGAATATGATTTGATCATAAAAAAATGCTTTAGGGAATTTATATATTATTTTAGAAAATTGCTGATATCTTCATCTCAACCTAGTAAACGTTAAGCCGACCTCATACCACATGTATCTAAGGCATACCTCATACCTCATAATTCAGACCTCAAATCTCATCCTTCAGACCTCATAATTCAGACATCCCCTTTCCGAGCCCAGAAACAAAAATGAATATTCATTTGCACTTTAAACTTTATCCCCCTATATTTGCACACCATTTCAAAAGGAGGTTCTTTTTGATTATTGTTTGCCCGATAGTATAATGGTAG
>CAMCTU010000089.1 GCA_945878525.1 Sphingobacterium thalpophilum | reverse complement strand
TCAACTCTCCACTCTCAATTAATAATGTGTTTAAAAATATCATTCCCAAAAACGAAGACCATGAGCGTAATCAGAATCACAAAGCCTACCATTTGAGCACGTTCCATGAATTTATCGCCGAGCGGCTTACCTTTTACCATTTCAATCAGCAGGAAAATGGCATGACCACCATCCAACGCAGGAATAGGCAACAAGTTCATTAATGCCAATGCCATTGATAATAATCCAACAAGACTCCAGAATTTCACCCAGTTTACAGTTCCACCAAACATGGTTGCGATACCGATTGGCCCGGTGAAGGCTTTGTTTGCTTTCACTTGACCGGAAGCAACTTTACCTAATCCCTTTGCATTATCCATGAAAGAACCCCATGCTTTCGCAGCTCCTACAGGTAATGCAGTCAATAAACCATAATTTACACTCTCCAGAGGGATATTGAAATATTGCGGGATGTATATGCCAATTGTTCCATCTTCAGAAACCTGAGTAGGAATTTCAATAACCTGCTGTTCACGAATAAGGGAAATTGTAATCGTCTTATTTTTACCAGACTGTACCTCCGATTTAAATTCATCATAGAATTTAACCGGTTTGGCGTTAATTGCTAAAATACTATCGCCAACCTTTAGTCCTGCTTTCTCGGCATTTCCTCCTGGAGCGATCTGTACTACACCCGACATCCTGACACGTGGTTCAACAAACTGTCCAATTCCAAGATCTGAAACCATTTCCAAAACATCTCCCGGTACCTGAACTGGGATGGTTTGCCCATTTCTCTGAACAGTAAGTTCTGTATTTCCCAATAGTACTTTTGAACTAGTTAATTCTTCAAATCGCTTAACAGTAATACCATTTACTTCGGTAATGCGATCTCCGGCTTGCAGGCCAATTTCCCTTCCAATAATTCCCGGTGCAATGCCATCAGGAAGTTTATCATTCGGAATAAAAGTTTCACCATTCTTCAGGGTTAACATCCAGAAAATAAAGATTCCCAGTACAATATTTACTGTTACTCCACCCAGCATGACAATAAGTCGTTGCCAGGCCGGTTTAGAGCGAAATTCCCATGGTTGCGGCGGACCGGCAAGCTGATCGGTATCCATCGATTCATCGATCATCCCTGAAATCTTCACATAACCACCCAAGGGCAACCATCCAATTCCATATTCGCATCCCTTATAATTAAAGCTGAATAATTTAAAACCCCAGGCATCAAAAAACAAGTAAAACTTCTCTACTCTGATTCCGAAAGCTCTGGCAGCAAAAAAGTGCCCTGCTTCGTGTAATATGATTAAAATTGATAATCCCAATAACAGTTGACCTGTCATTACTAATCCATCCATGCCTTTACTCTTAATTTATAATTAAACTCTATGATCTACTATTTGTTACTAATTCCTTTGCTAAGATTCGTGTGATCCTGTCTGTTTCTAAATAATCTTCAATGGTAGGATCTGAAAGAAACAGGATTTCAGACATGCATTGTTCAATAATATCACTCATCCTTAAAAAGCCAATATTCTCTTTCAAAAATTCTGCCACAACTATTTCATTAGCTGCATTGATCACACATGGCATATTTCCGCCGCAATTTAAAGCATCAAATGCAAGCGCAAGGTTTCTGAACGTCTTTTTGTCAGCCTGCTCAAAACTTAAATTTGGAAAATCAACAAAATTAAATCTTGGAAATGAGTTTTCTATCCGTTCGGGATAAGCCATGGCATATTGAATCGGCAATTTCATGTCTGGTAAACCCATTTGTGCTTTCATTGAGCCATCCCTGAATTGAACCAAAGAATGTACAATCGACTGTGGGTGAACAATGACGTCAATCTGTGAAACATCCAAATCAAAAAGCCATTTAGCCTCAATTACTTCCAGACCCTTATTCATTAAACTAGCCGAATCGATGGTTATTTTTTCACCCATTACCCAATTTGGATGCTTCAAAGCCTCTTTACGAGTAATAGTAGCCAGAAAATCTCTGTCCTTACCTCTAAACGGGCCACCTGAAGCTGTCAGGTAGATCTTTTCAATAGGATTTTGTTCTTCACCTGTAAGGCATTGAAAAATAGCCGAATGCTCTGAGTCGACTGGCAATATTTTGACATTATGATCTCTTGCAAGACTTGTAACCAGTTCCCCGGCTACAACAAGAGTTTCTTTATTTGCAAGGGCAATGTCCTTTCCGGCTCTGATTGCTGCAAGGGTTGGAATCAGGCCAGCAAAGCCAACCATAGCAGTTAGTACTAAAGAAATTTCAGGCTGCTCCAAAATAGAGCATAGCTGATCATGTCCGCACAAAACCTTAATTTTTGTACTTCTTAATGCACTTTGTACTTCATCCAGCTTAGATTTATCGGTAATAACAACATATTCCGGATTGAATTCCAGAGCTTGTTTTATTAAAAGAACGGCATTACTGTTTGCAGTCAGCAGAAAGGCCCGGAAACGTTCCGGATTTTGACGAATCACTTCAAGTGCCTGTGTACCAATGCTACCGGTTGAGCCCAGTATAGCGATATTCTTCAATGCAAAACCATTATCAAAACTTTTTACCATCAAACCGAACCCGATTTATTAATTCAAAACTAAAAATGTCTAAAATATTAATTTTTTTGAGATTTTTGATCTATCTGCTGATCCACTCGTTCAATTCATTTGCAATATGCCTGTCATTTGACAATCGAGGTACTTTATTTTGCCCGCCAAGCTTACCCTTCGATTTCATATAATTTATGAATGCATCCTTTTTAAGCCGATGCATGATCAGGGGTCTCAAAACCTTGCCTTCAAGCAGATCGAAGTAGTAGGTATTTTTTTTCTGAAGTGCCAGATCAACTTTTAAACTGAAACTATCCATATCCTTAGGAGCTTTCTCAAACTCGACAAACCATTCATGATAGGGTAAAGAACCGTCTTCCGGACTTACCTGCGGAGCAACGGTAAATTCAGTAATTTCAAGACCCTCCTCAGCAGCAACCGATAAAAGTGCATGCTCAACTTCTTCCCCTATCACATGTTCACCAAAAGCAGAAATAAAGTGCTTGATTCTTCCTGTGACCAAAATCCGATAAGGATTTTTGGAAACAAACTTAACTGTATCTCCAATGCTGTAGCCCCATAGACCGGCATTTGTATTTAGGATAATAGCATAATTTTTATCCAGTTCTACATTCTCAAGAGATATCCGGCTTGGGTTTTCGTTATAAAATTCATCTGTTGGGATAAATTCATAGAAAATACCTGAATCAACAAGTAAAAGTAAGCCCCTTTCCTTTTGTGAATCTTGAAAGGCAATGAACCCTTCTGATGCAGGATAGGTCTCAATAGAATCTACACTTCGTCCGATACTTTCTTCAAGGCGCGCACGGTAAGGTTCGAAATTTACTCCTCCGTATACAAAAAGTGAAAAATTCTTAAAGATATCGCCAATCTTTTTACCATCTGTAGAGGCTTTGAGTCGATCGAAATACATTTGAACCCATGGCGGAATCCCGGAGATCAGTCGCATATCTTCGCTTAGTGTCTCTTTTACAATCGCATCGACCTTTTCCTCCCAATCCTCAATACAATTAGCACTATAAGACGGCAGACGGTTTTTTTGAAGGTAAGCCGGGACATGATTGGCCACTATACCCGATAATCTTCCGAAATTGATCCCATTCTTCCGTTCAAGAACTGGGCTGCCCTGTAAAAATATGAGCTTGCCATCAAGAAACTCTGATTTACCGGTTTCATGGATGTATGAGAATAAGGCATTTCTTGCCCCATTCAGGTGTTCTGGCATTGATTCTCTTGAAATTGGAATATACTTAACCCCGGATGTTGTACCTGAAGTTTTAGCGAGATAGATCGGTTTACCGGGCCACAACACATTAGGTTCACCGGCAACAACCCTGTCAATATAAGGCTTAAGATCCTCATAATCAGCGAGTGGAACACAATTTTTAAAATCATCATAGGTTCTAATGGAAACAAAATTATGATCAATTCCAAAAGTAGTATCTTTTGCATGCTTTATGAGACCTCTAAAAGTACGCTCCTGTGCATCAATGGGATTGTTCTTCCATTTATTAATTTGCTTTACCGCATATGCTGCAAGGGGTTTTGCCAACCAGGATTTAATTCCCATACTTAATCCTCCAGGTCATCAAGTAAAATCTCTTCTTCCTCATTATAGTTGTTTACCAAATGACGATAGGCTGTGATCAGAATTAAACTTGAGAACGGAACTGTAAATAACAATCCTATAAATAAAGCCATAGCCCCAAGTATGTTTAAACCAAGCATTACCAGAAAAAGAAGTGTTACAAACCAAAAATGCCCTTTGGTAATTGCCCAGCTCTGGCTGATTGACTCTGAAGCGCCCGATTCCTGGTCAACGATAAAGCAAACTACAAAACATAATCTGATTGTTAGAAAAACCAGCGGAATAGCAATGAGTGCAAAAACTGGCAGAAGATCCCAGCTAAATGGATTGCTAGTATCAATATCTTGTTTATTGTAGAAATATACAGAACTGATTATTGCGATTATGAACACCAAAACCAAACCTGTTATGAGTTTGACTATTAGAAAATTTATAGCTTTTACAAGATTTGGGATAAAATCAGGGAATTCAGGATCGGTATCTTCATCAATCACTTTAAAAAATACCTGATAAAAAGCTACAGTAAAAAAAGCATCGAACAGACTTAAAATAACATTCTGAATCAAAACACCTGCTCCACTCGCACCTCCAAACAGGCTTGTCAATATGGTAGTAACAAGTAGAATAAAAGCAAACTGGACAGCTGTGAAGCCCAGCAAAATCACTATATTCTTTTTAGCAAGTTGCCAGGCATCCGCCAATATCTCATTCACCGACAAAGATTTGTCCATATATTATTGTTTTCTTAAAATAATTCTCTTCCAAAAATCCTGCATAAACCCAAGTCCATAGGCTGTTAACTGCACAAATGAAGCAGCGATACTCAAAAATGCAACTTTTGATGATTTGTTTACTTTCCATGAATGGAAAAATATCAACAAAATAAAAACAGCCAGTAAGATATTACATAATTCAGCTAATGCGCGGTCAAACAAATTAAAAAATAAGCTCATCAACAAAAATATAGTAAAAAAAGCCGGGAAAAAATGGACCAGCTTCAATTCTGAAGGAAAGTATTTATAAATATTAATTCTGGCTCTACCAAAGAAATGCAGTTGTTTATAAAATTGAAAGAGGTCCGTTCGTCGCTTATGATAGACTATCGCATCAGGAATTAATCCTATTTTAAAACCCAATGAGTGAATGCGAATACTAAATTCGATATCCTCGCCCAGACGGGTCAGAATAAAACCTCCTGTCTTTTCCCAAACTTCTCTTGAAATACCCATATTGAAGCTGCGTGGATGAAAGGTTCCAATATGCTTTTTATTACCCCTTATTCCTCCGGTTGTGAATGGAGAAGTCATAGAATAACTAATTGCTTTCTGGACAGGAGTGAACGATTGATGCGCACCATCAGGACCTCCGTATGCATCCAAGAATTTTTCCAGCAGGTAATTTTTTACATTTTCCAGATAATTTGAGGGTATCAGGCAATCAGAGTCAAATACAATAAAATAATCACCCTTTGCGCGTTCAAACCCGAAATTACGGGCAAAGCCCTGTCCTGCATTTTCTTTATAATAATAACTGATATCCAGACGGTCGGTATAAGAATCAACAATTGCCTTGGCATCAATTTTCGATCCGTCTTCAATAATCAGAACTTCAAACTGAAGATAAGTTTGCTTTGTTAGGGTGTGGAGTAATTCATCAATCTCCTGAGGCCGGTTATAAAGTGGAATGATAATTGAAAAAAACATCTTGAATAGTGCCTCCTGAATAAAAAAATTAAACAGATTTCTCTATCTGATAGCTATTACGCTCCGGGGAATTTCTAGAAACCAACTCTGCTATAAAACCAGTAAGAAACAGTTGAAATCCAACAATTATAGCTAGCAAAGCAATATAAAAGAGTGGCTGATCAACAATTTCACGAGAATATTTGATGTGCATGCTGATGTGATACAACTTCTCAATAATGATCCATAGTGCAATCAAAGTGCCCGTAAGAAAGCTCAATGCACCCATGGTACCAAAAAAGTGCATGGGTCTTTTCGCGAATTTGCCAACAAAAAATATTGACAGCAGATCGAGAAAACCATTAATAAAGCGACTAAAACCAAATTTGGTATAGCCATATTTTCGTGCTCGATGTTCTACAACCTGTTCACCGATCTTCTTAAAACCGGCCCATTTTGCGATAACAGGAATATACCGGTGCATCTCACCATAAACTTCTATACTTTTTACAACATCTTTGCGATAGGCTTTCAAACCACAATTAAAATCGTGTAGATTGTGTATCCCCGACATGCGGCGTGTAACCAGATTAAATAGTTTTGTAGGAATAGTTTTTGAAAGTGGGTCATGGCGTTTTTGTTTCCATCCCGAAACAAGATCGTATTTCTCTTCAACAATCCTTCTGTAAAGTTCCGGTATTTCATCGGGGCTATCCTGAAGATCGGCGTCCATGGTAATAACCACATTTCCCTGGCAAGCTTCAAAGCCTACATTCAAAGCAGCAGACTTACCATAATTGCGACGGAATTTAATTCCTGTGATAGCTGGAAATTGCTCCTTTAATACCTCAATAACCTCCCAAGATCCATCGTTACTTCCATCATCAACCAAAATTACTTCATGGCTAAATCCATGCTCAGTCATCACCCTGTTGATCCAGATAATAAGTTCAGGCAAAGATTCTGCCTCATTAAACAAAGGAACAACTATTGATATATCCATTTTTAGATGTGAGGTATGAGATATTAGATGTGAGATGATAGAATCCCGATTATTTAACAATTAAAAACGTGCAAATTTCATCAATAATATTGACAAAACCTGCACGTCATACTAATTTTAAAGACTATTCCTCTTCATCCTCGCTTGTTGATGCGAATACCGGAGCTTCTTTTTTGAAGATTGCTGCAAAAATAAGTGACATTACAAATTGAAGGATTGTAGCTATACCCAGGTTCTTAAAAAATTGTGTAATCGTTGGATTGTATTGTTCCTTAAGTGCTTCAATTTGCTTTTCTAAAGCCTCATCGATCTGCTCCTGTTCCATTCCCATATTCTCGAATGTTTTAGACATCCCTGATTCCATAAATCCTGCGATCTTTTCGAATGCATTCGGTTCTACGAACTTATAAAAACCAACATTTGATACTGAATAGATTATTCCTGCAATAAAAGACATTAGAAAAATCCCTTTTAAAGCTTCTTTGAAATTCCAGAATCCGCCAATCTTCTTTCTGAGATCAATAATAAAAAATACATAAATCAGCAAGGTGACTACAAGTGTTGCAATTCCAAAGCCTATTGAACCAAGCATTGACGGAAACACATAATAGGTAACCACACCGATTACTGTAGATAAAATGCCGATGATCACCCCATTAGTGCTTGCGGCTTTGTTTAAGTTTTCTAATGAAAATTCCATTGTTTTTTTGGTTTAGTTTTGAGAATTATATGAAATTAAAAGAGAATACACTGCAGAATCAAAATCCGGATTAGCACTATTGTTTACAAAATCATTGAAATCCGAATCTGAAGGGTTCGTATCTCTAAAAAAGCCAATCATAGAATAAAATAATTCTTTCAATTCAGAGTCATCGGGTATCTCGGTTGTTACACGAGCCAGTTCTTTTAAATCACTTTCTACAAGAATCTGATTTGCGATCACTTCCTCATAAATACGATGTTCATCCTGAAATTCATCCTCATGTACAAGCAAAAATTCACGCAAGAAATCCCCAAGTTCAGGTTCTATCGCCTCATCTTGGCATTCCTGTAAGTAAAGCAACAAATTCAGAAGTTCAGTACCCCTGTCAATGGTACTCTCTTCGATTTTTTCCCATTCGGGTGAATCGAGATAGTCTTCTTCAAGTTTACGGATATCCTCGTTCAGAAAGTTGATTAACAGCAAATCAAAGAATAACTCACGCAGTGGTTCAAAAACTGGTTGGTCATCAAAAACACTATCAAGTGCATCTACTTTATTGAGATAGGGCTTTTCAAGATTAAAAACGGCAGTCAAAGCCTTTGAAAAGGATTTATACTCCTGTTTATTTACTGAAGCAAATTGCGAAAGCGCTGCATTCATTGCATGATCTATCCTTGTATTCATATTTCTAATTTAAAATATAATGTACTGGCCATTATTATATACAAGCTTCACTTTGCCAATTAATTTTTTGTCGAAAAAAGGGGAATTAGATGATTTAGATCTGTTACTGTCTTCATTTAAAACCCACTCTTCTTCTGGATTAAACAGAATAAAGTTAGCAGAATTTCCGGTTTTTAGTTCAGGAATTGAAATTCCCAAAATATTTCTTGGAGCAATAGCCATTTTTTCAATAATCATCTCCAAACTTAAATCTGCCTTCAGGGCCACAGGCAGAGCAGTTTGTAGGCCGATTATCCCGTATGATGCAATCTCGAATTCCACATTTTTAAATTCTATTTCGTGTGGTGAGTGCTGAGTGACAATTGCATCGATGGTTCCATCCTTTAGTCCTGCTATCAAAGCAATCTGATCTTTCTTTGTCCGAAGTGGTGGCTTAACTTTAAAGTTACTTTCAAAACCTTCGAGCTCATCTTCAGTAAATATTAAGTGATGAACAGCTACGTCACAGCTCACCTTAACTCCTGCCTTTTTTGCTTCTCTGATAAGATCTACACTTTTAACAGAGCTAATGGTGCTAAAATGTATCCGGGTATCATTGTATTCGGCAAGATATAAGTCCCGTGCAATCATCAATTCTTCTGCAAGGGAAGGATTTCCTTTCATACCAAGATAGGTACTCATAAGTCCTTCGTTCATTTTCGCTTTGCCCGCAATATCCTGATCCTCCGCATAAGAGATAATAAGTCCTTCGAATGATTTAGTATACAACAATGCCCTGCTCATCAAACCTGCGTTGGAAACCGGTCTGTTTCCATCTGTGAAAGCAATTGCACCGGATTGTTTCATGTCGTACATCTCTGCAAGTTCCTGACCCTCCCGCTTAAGGCTTATACAGCCGTAAGGATATACATCAACCAGATTATTTTTTGATTTACTGGTCAGGTAAAAAACCTCAGCCTTTGAATGAATTGGAGGCTGGGTATTGGGCATCAGGGCAAGGCCTGTAAAACCGCCGGCAGCAGCAGTCATACATCCAGTACCCATATCTTCTTTGGTTTCAAGGCCGGGTTCCCCAAAATTCACATTAAGATCAAAAAAACCTAGAGAAAGAACCTGTCCCTTTGCTGAAAAAATTAGTGTGTCCTTATCAGTAATACTTATTTTTTCGCCTATTTCGGTTATCTTTCCATCGCTGACTAACACATCAGCAATCTTTCTATTGAAAGCACTTTGTTGATCTAAAATTTTTGCAGACTGAATTAATAATTTCTTCAATGGTTTATGGGTTTAATTTGAGTCCCTTTGTAAAAGCGTAAGAGCAAAATCTCGGCAGCAAAGAAAAACAAAGCCAATATCAGACAAACTTTCCATAATGAAGTTCCCTGCTTAATAGATTTTACAGCATTTAATATAGATCCGGGGGCTGTATTCAAGATTTCGATTTTCTGTTTGGGGAATAGCTGATATATCTGAGCATCACTTGAATAGCTCATATCTGATTCTGAACCGTACTCGTTAAAGGAAAGCACTGCTAAAAGACTATCGTTTTTAAACACTTGATAATTTCCGGCCTTCTTGATCTGATCAGCAATGTATAATTGAGAAAAATTCTCATTTTGCCTCAGGTCAGGTATTACCTCGAATTTATCATTCTTCAATTTAAGAGTTTGATTTGAGTTTAAGGATATTTTTGGCAATTCAATTTGCTGGTTACCGTTCAATTTGAAAAACAAATTTTGATTCCGCAATGACAAAAGCGCTGTCTGATACATGATAGGCACAAAAACTGAATGTCTCGCAAAATTACTCGTTTCAGAATTTAAAGGTACAGCCGATAAATATATTCTCCCGGAACCAATCCTATATTCACTAAAAAATGAGATTTTACCTTGCATTTCGAGCAAATTTTGTCGATTATTTGTATTTTGCCTACTATATCGAAGATATTTTTTAGCAACAGGCAGATCTATTTGCTTGGGCACATTATCAAAAACACCCTGAAAAACTGGATGTGCTAAGTTAATTGCTGTGACCTTATTTTCCGTGTTCAAAACCTGCTCAGGAATATCTGCGCCGGCAGAAGCTAGAAATTTCTTTAAATCAGATTGATCATTTTCAAGATCAGGGAAAACAATCAGGCTACCCCCTCGGCGGATGTAACTGTTCAATTGCTGACTCAATCCATCACTGATCGATGCTACTTCATTCAGAATAATCAAAGGATATTCTGATAATCCTGAATAATTAATATTGCCGGCTGCAACATTAACTACCTTAAAAAAAGGATCTGAGCGATAGACTGAGTTCAGATAGTCACTTTGTTTAGCTCCATTGATAATAAGTAAAGAGAGTGAGGGCTGAACATTAAAGCTGAAATAAAACTTATCATCGAAAACTACAGGAAAATCTGTAATCTCTAATTCAGCTTGCTGCCAACCTGAATTTAAACCACTAAAGTTTAAAGTATCTGTCTCAATACTTCGGGGCTTGATAGTCATGCTGGCGATGGCTTTCTGCACTTTATTAATCTGTAATTTTACCGGAATATTTATTGCTTCTTCATCCGAATTATTCTGGAGTTTGACAATGAGTTTCTCTGAATCTCCTGGCTTATGAACAGCAGTGCCGAACCATACCGAATCAATTGAAACATTAGGAAGAGAATTGGAATTTAATTTGACAAGACGCGTTTTTATTGAACTATCAGCAGGAATAGGATCTTTAGAAAGTATATTTTTCTGAAAATCAGAAATTAAGAAAATCGTTTTCAGTGAGTTTGGCTCCTTTAGAAACACCTCCTTTTGGCGAAGAATTATCTGATCAATCGTCCGGGTGGCTGAACTGATGGTCACTTCATCAACTGCGGTTTGAAATTCTTCATAACTCAAAAGCCTTTGATTTTTACCAGAAAAGTCATTTGTTAGTAGCTGAAATTTATCGCTGATGCTGTAGGCTGATGAAATTTCTTTGGCTTTCCGTTTCGCCTCATCCAGCAGGGTTCCTTCCTTATTCACAGCTTCCATGCTGTAAGAATTGTCAAGGTAGATGCTCAGAATCTCTTGCTGAAACCCATATTTCTGATCTTCAGCCGGGATATATGGTCGGGCAAATGCAAAAACCAGGAAACTCAGTCCAAGAATTCTCATAGCCAGTATTAATCTGTCTTTAAGGTGTTGCCGTGAAGAAGTCTGTATTTGTACGTCTTTTAAAAATCGAACATTGCTGAAATATACTTTCTTAAACTTCCTGAAATTAAAAAGATGGATAATGACAGGTATTGCGATTGTCAGTAGGGCAAATAAAAATCCGGGGGACAGGAATCTCATTAAGAA
>CAMCTU010000088.1 GCA_945878525.1 Sphingobacterium thalpophilum | reverse complement strand
GCCATTGCACCGCTACGCATTCCTCCCCGCCAGCAATGCACAAGAATTTTTTTTTCAGGTGCTATTTTGAGAGCCTCTTTTATAAACCCGGACCACTTTGGACCTGTAAGGTCGAAGCCAAGCAATATAGCTTGTTCACGTCCTTTTTGCTTATAGGTTGTACCAACTTTTACCCGTTCATCATTTGAGAATATTGGAAGATTATAAGCACCCGGTATTCGGGCATGTTCAAATTCAAGTGGGGTTCTTACATCAATCACCGGGACTGTTTCGGCCATCTGCAGAAATTTATCAATATCCAGTGTTTGAATCATAGGAATGGAATATGCGATTTTGAGATGAATTATTTTTATAGTGCCCGCCGGTACATTTGGATTGTATTTTCCAGGCCTAAATACAATGCGTCACAAATTAAAGCATGTCCGATACTTACTTCAAGTAATCCCGGGATATTTTTTGAAAAATAATTTAAATTCTGGAGATCAAGATCGTGCCCGGCATTTATCCCTAAGTCTAATCTTTGTGCGATCCGGGCTGCTTGGATATAAGGTTTGATAGCTAATTCCTTGTCAACATGATAATTACTGGCATAAGCTTCGGTGTAAAGTTCAATGCGGTCAGTTCCTGTGCGCTTGGCTGCCTCAATCATTTCTTCGGCAGGATCAACAAAAATGGATACACGAATACCTGCAGATTGAAATTCAGCGATAATATCCTCAAGGTAAGATTGGTGTTTTATTGTATCCCAGCCGTGATTAGAGGTTAACTGACCTTCAGCATCTGGCACTAATGTAACTTGTGCCGGTTTGCTAGCTAATACCAGATCGACGAATTTTTGTTCTTTAGGATTTCCTTCAATATTGAATTCTGTATGAATCACCTTTTTTAGGTCGAATACATCCTGATAACGAATATGTCTTTCATCTGGCCTCGGGTGGACTGTGATTCCCTCCGCCCCGAATCGTTCTGCATCAAGGGCAACCTTAACCAGGTTGGGGTTGCTACCGCCTCTAGAGTTACGAAGGGTAGCTATTTTGTTGATGTTCACAGATAGTTTTGCCATGTGGGGGAGGGTATGAGGTATGAGTGTTGGATGAAATTTAATTAGGTTTCGACAAAATTAGATTAAGATTTCCAATTAATATAAAGCTTATATAGTTTTATGCCGATTTCGTTTGTTTTAAATTGTATAAAACGAATTGCTCAGGAGGAATATACTCACAGTCATTAGTAGAAATCAACTAAACCTCGCTTTCTTAAAAAATTCGGTCGAGTAAATTAGAAAGCTCTTAAATTCCGCCTGTTATGTTATCCTATCGAAACCTTCTGTAATTTTAGCAATTACAATTCTTTTTGAACGAATAATTTGGCTCATCAATGAATATTTCTCAGATACAAGAAATTGTTTAAATAGATGGAAAATATCAATAGAAAATTTATCTGAAACTCTGTAGAACCCTTGATCGCCAAGTGCTTTGAAATAAAAAATGCTTACCCGAAAGTAAGCATTCTTATAAAATGTGTAAAATTTGAGGGGTTTAATTTAGTAATCGGTCGTAAGTCGTCAGTTTTAACTCTACCCTTAGACCTCAAGCTTCCGATCCCAGACCTAAGACTTCAGTCCTCCGTCTATCGTCCTCAATTAATACCTGTAGGCATCTCCTTTAAAAGGACCTTGAACAGGAACACCGATATAATCCGCCTGATGCTGATCCAATGTTTCAAGTTCAACACCAATTTTTGCAAGATGTAAGCGGGCTACTTTTTCATCCAGATATTTTGGAAGAACATAAACCTTATTCTCATAATTTGCAGAATTTGTCCAAAGTTCTAATTGTGCCAGTGTCTGATTAGTAAATGAGTTAGACATTACAAAAGAAGGGTGACCAGTAGCACATCCTAAATTTACTAAGCGTCCTTCAGCAAGTATGATTATATCTTTACCATTAATAGTATATTTATCTACTTGTGGCTTGATCTCAACTTTAGTGTTACCATAGTTTCCATTTAACCATGCCATATCGATTTCATTATCAAAATGACCGATATTACAAACAATAGCTTTGTCTTTTAATGCAAGGAAATGCTCAGCACGAACGATATCACAATTACCGGTTGTTGTAACTACAATATCAGCTTCTTTAATTGCGGTAGCTAATTTCTTCACTTCATAACCTTCCATTGCTGCCTGTAAAGCACAAATAGGATCAATTTCAGTTACAATTACACGCACTCCCTGAGAGCTAAGTGAAATTGCAGAACCTTTACCAACATCACCATAACCACAAACAACTGCAACCTTTCCAGCCATCATTACATCAGTTGCACGACGGATCGCATCAACTAATGATTCACGGCAACCATATTTATTGTCAAATTTAGATTTGGTAACTGAATCATTTACGTTAATCGCAGGTAAGTGCAATGTTCCGTTCTTCATACGCTCATATAAACGGTGAACTCCGGTGGTAGTTTCTTCAGAAAGACCTTTGATATCTGCAATCAGTTCAGGGAACCTGTCAAATACCATGTTAGTTAAATCACCACCATCATCAAGAATCATGTTCAATGGTTTGTGATCTGGACCGAAATGTAAAGTTTGCTCAATACACCAGTCGAATTCTTCCTCATTCAGACCCTTCCAGGCATAAACCTGGATTCCTGCAGCAGCAATTGCAGCAGCAGCATGATCCTGGGTTGAGAAAATATTACATGACGACCAGGTAACTTCAGCTCCCAATTCAACAAGAGTTTCAATTAAAACAGCTGTTTGGATGGTCATGTGTAAACATCCTGCAATACGTGCACCTTTAAGAGGTTTTGATGCACCAAATTCTTCGCGAAGTGCCATTAATCCTGGCATTTCTGCTTCAGCAAGACCGATCTCTTTACGGCCCCATTCTGCTAATGAAATGTCCTTAACTTTGTAAGGAACATAATTTGTCTCTACTGATGACATAGTTTTTTTTGTTTAAATGCGTTTTACGGCACGATAAATGGATAAATGTTTACTTTCCTATTGAAGTAACAAGTTACAAAGGTAAGGGATAGTCTGATAAATTCAAAAAGGTAAAGACTTGAAAACTGAAGGAGCCGACATTTTTGTGTCATATTAGCGTTTTATTAGTCCACTCAGGCTAAAGAAGATTAATTGCTCAAACATAGAGAGGTTAAGATTTGGACGTCGATTGTAATTAGATTTATTTTTGAAAATCAGAATTAGTGATCCTTTGGTCGAGCCAGCTCTGTTCTTTGCTTTAGTTTTTTGCCAATAAATGTCGGTTAACAGGAACTTTCTCGTTTGGCAAAAAAGCTAACGCTGCTGCCCACGTTTAGCTAACTTAGGTTAAGTTCATTGATGTTAGGACAGTAAAGTGCACCGCATTTACGGACTTACCAATTATACCTTTATTTAAGCGTGTAGAAACTCATAAATAAAAAAACTTATAACTTACAACCTATAACTTAAAACCCACAACTCCCTTAGTAATCTAAAAGTCAAACGATCATAAAACACATTAAATTAGTTCTAAATACTTAACTTTGTTTTACAATCAATTTCTACTGATCAATAAATTTAAGAATATGTATCCAGAATATTTAGTTTCACCAATGCGTCAGGAACTTGTTAATGCAGGTTTTCAGGATCTAAGAACTGCTGATGAAGTTGAACAAGCCATAAAATCAGAAGGTACGGTATTGGTCATGGTCAATTCTGTTTGTGGTTGTGCTGCAGCAAATGCACGTCCTGCGGCAAGAATCTCTGTACAGCATGAAAAACACCCTGATAAACTTATCACAGTTTTTGCCGGTATGGAAAAAGATGCAGTTGATACTGCCAGGAATTTAATGCTGCCTTATCCACCATCTTCTCCGTCAATTGCTTTATTTAAGGATGGAAAACTCGTTCACATGATCGAGCGTCACCAGATTGAAGGTCGTCCGGCGCAAATGATTGCAGATAATCTGCAACAAGCCTTTGATCATTATTGTTAAATTCATTTTTATTGATAATAAAATCTGGTAACAGGCTGGATTTTTTTGTTTTGTACCTAATTTTGACAGTTTTAAAAACCAAAAAATCCTCCATGAAACACATTGCTACTTTTCTTGCAATTTTTTTAGCTGTTCCTGCATTTGCGCAACAAACTTATATTCAATGCGGTCGCTTGATCGACGGAAAATCGAATTCGGTTCAGACTGAGATGACCATCATCGTTGAATCGAATAAAATTATAGATATAAGAAAAGGCTATCAGTCGGGAGCTGCAAATGATAAGCTCATTAATATGAGAAATCAGACAGTGATGCCTGGATTTATTGACTCGCATGTTCATTTATCAGGCGAGACCAGCAAGAATAAATACATGGAAAATTTTACTCTCAATGATGATGATAACGCTTTAAAGGCAGTGAAATATTCTGAGCGTACACTGATGGCTGGTTTTACCACCGTTAGAGATCTTGGGGGAATTGTAGCCATATCCCTCAGAAATGCAATCAATCAGGGTGATATCAAGGGGCCGAGGATCTTAGCTGCAGGCAAAAGCATAGCCACTACCGGAGGGCATGCTGATCCGTCGAATGGTTACAGCAGGGCATTGATTGGAGATCCCGAGGCGAAAGACGGGGTAATTAATAGTCCGGAGGAAGCCAGAAAAGCCGTAAGGCAGCGTTATAAGGAAGGTTCTGATGTGATTAAAATCACCGCAACCGGCGGTGTTTTAAGTAATGCAAAGGATGGTGCAGGGGCACAATTTACTGAGGAGGAAATTAAAGCAGTGGTCAGTACTGCTAAAGATTATGGTTATCGCGTGGCTGCACATGCTCATGGTGCTGAAGGAATGAAAAGGGCCATACGGGCAGGTGTTTCTTCTATTGAACATGGAACTTTCATGGATGATGAGGTTATCGCTTTAATGAAGGAAAAGGGTACTTATTATGTTCCCACAATAACTGCGGGAAAATCTGTAGCTGATTCAGCTAAAATTCCGGGATATTATCCTCCGCTGGTAGTTCCAAAAGCAATTGCAACCGGACCGAAAATTCAAAGCACTTTTGCCAAAGCATATAAGGAAGGTGTTAAAATTGCTTTTGGTACCGATGCGGGTGTATTTGCACATGGCAAGAACTACAAAGAATTTGAATATATGGTTGAGGCAGGAATGCCGGCTATGGAAGCGATCAAATCTGCAACGATGAATGCTGCTGATCTGCTTGGTATTTCAGATCGCACCGGTTCAATTGAAAAAGGAAAATCTGCAGATATCATTGCTGTAAACGGCGATCCGATAAAGGATATTAAGGTACTGAGCGCTATGAGTTTTGTTATGAAAGAAGGAGTGGTCTTCAAGCAGTGATGATTCCCCTTTAGTTTTATTCACCAACCATTTATTAATTTCTGATTTAATAAAATGCGAAGTGTTCAAACAGATTCCTAAAAAATCTTGCAATTGATTTGAGAAATTTTAAAAAGCTTTGTTTTAATTGGGTAACAGAACTTAATAATCCTTACTCAGAAGCTTTTCAAGTTCGGTGAAAGTCAGGTTCATTCGAACTCTGCCTTGTTTAGCATAAGAGATTTCACCGGTTTCTTCAGATACAATTATTGCCACAGCATCACTCATTTCAGTAATCCCTATTCCGGCTCTGTGTCTGAGGCCAAATTGGGGAGGCAGTTTATCGTTTTCAGTCAGCGGTAATATGCTACTGGCGCATTTGATGCGGTTTTCAGAGATAATTACTGCGCCATCATGCAGCGGACTTGTTTTCTGGAAAATACTTTCCAGTAGTCGCCTGGAAACTTTTGCTTCAATTATTTCTCCGCTATTCTGATAAAATTGCTCATCAAAATATTTTGCAAAAACAATTAATGCTCCCGTTCTGCTTTTCTGAAGGTTCTTGCAGGCATCAATGATTGGCTTAACCCGAATCGAATTATTTTTAACGATCTCTTTCCTTCCAAAAATAAAGGACCACCAGGCCTTGTTTTTCTGTAAGGATGCATTTCGGCCAATAAGTAACAGGAATCGCCTGATTTCCTGCTGGAAAACTACAATCAATGCTATAAAACCTACACTGACAAATGCTCCCAATAATTCAGTGAGCAAGCGCATTTGCGCCTGTTTAACAAGAACATAAACTGCATAAATTATGAATAATCCGAGTAATATATTCAAGGCAATTGTACCCCGAATCAGGTTGTATACATAATATATAATTAGCGCTACCAGTAAAATATCAAGTAGATCAAGAAAGCGCAGATTAAGGAAACTAAAGTCAAAACCTTCCATTCTATAAATGTAATAATAAATGGGATTGGATTAGAATTAGTAGTTAGTGCAAAGTATTGAGTATTGAGAAATCAGGTAAAATAAACCTTGCCGAAGGAGGTATCTTCCGGCTATTGGTAATCTGGAATAGACTACGATTTCTTGCCGGAAATAATCCGTAGGAAAGGGCTGAACTAAGCTGTAAAACGCAGGTTTTGGTTTCAAAAATCAAATAATACAAACCTAGAGCATCATGAGATCAATTTAAATAGCATTTTTAATCTACCTTATATCGAACTCAGGTTAAATTAAAATCTTTAATTTTGCGGTTCATGAAAAAAATTCCGGCCGACAAAAAATTTTTGCAGAACATAGCGGTAATAGACATTGCTGAAGAAGGTAAAGGTGTGGGTAAATCAGATGATCTGGTTATCTTCATCGACAAAGCTGTTCCAGGCGACATAGTTGATATTGAGCTAGTAAAAAGAAAGAAAAAGTTCTACGAAGGAAAAATCCACAATCTTGTTAAACCTTCGGAATACCGCTCAGAACCGTTTTGTGATCATTTTGGGGTATGTGGTGGCTGCAAATGGCAGCATCTCAATTATGATGCTCAATTACAGTTTAAGCAGAAAAGTGTGAGTGATGCATTGCAAAGACTAGGTAAAGTAGACGTATCTCAGATGGAAGCAATTCTAGGATCTTCCGAGTCGCGTTATTATAGAAATAAACTTGAGTATACATTTTCTGATAAGCGCTGGCTTACTGATGGAGATATGCGCAGCGACGAAACAATGGAAATGAATGCCCTGGGTTATCATATTCCTGGCCGTTTTGATAAAATCTTGGATATAGAACATTGTTACCTGCAGGCCGATCCATCTAATGAGATCAGAAACAAAGTCAGGGAATATGCACTTGAAGCCAAAATTTCATTTTACAATCTGAAGAATCATGAAGGTGCGCTCAGAAATCTGATTATACGAACTTCCAGCACCGGCGAATTAATGGTTATTGTTGTATTTGCTTATGCTGATGAAGACCAGATCGAAGGAATGATGAAATTCATAGCTTCTGAGTTTCCAGACATTAACGCTCTGCTTTACATCATAAATCATAAAAAAAACGACACGATATTCGATCAGGAAATACATACATACAAAGGGGCAGATCATATTTTTGAAAATATGGACGGATTAAAATTCAAGATTGGACCGAAATCATTTTACCAGACTAATTCTGCACAAGCCTTTGAACTCTACAAAATAGCACGTGATTTCGCCGAGTTTAAAGGTGATGAACTAGTTTACGATCTCTATACAGGTGCGGGTACAATCGCTAATTTCATTGCCGGAAAGGTCAGAAACGTAATTGGTATTGAGTACGTCCCTACAGCAATTGAGGATGCAAAAATCAATTCCGAGATAAACGGAATCAAAAACACGAGTTTTTTTGCCGGTGATATGAAAGACATCCTGAATGAAGATTTTATCAAAACCCAGGGTAAACCAGATGTGGTGATCACTGATCCTCCGCGTGCAGGTATGCATCCTGATGTAGTTAAACGACTGTTGGAAATGGAGGCTGAAAAAATTGTCTACGTGAGTTGTAATGCAGCAACTCAGGCCAGGGATATTGAACTACTCAATTCAAAATATGAAGTAGCGCGTATCAAACCCGTTGATATGTTTCCTCATACTCAGCATGTTGAAAATGTAGTACTGTTAACAATTAAAACATAGCTCATGCGCCTGGTGAATTTTTACCGGTTAAATCAGAATAAAATGGAAATCAAAGATCTTCTAAATCCTGAAGAGAATAATGAAGGGGATAATAAACCTAAGGAAAGTCCGCTGAAGAGCCTAGAAGCAGATCTGAAGTTTTACAGTGAGTCGCTGAAAGAAGTTGCAATTGAAATAATGGTGGAAGGCATCTCAGAATTACCAATTTTCGTTGCCCACCAGCATGAAGTGAAATTGGGTGAGCCAATTTTAGACAGAAATGAACTAAATACCGGATGGAGCATTCATGCCTCTACTATTGAAGAATTTACAGAAAAAGGCCTGATTCAAGCTGATAAAAAGGAAAAATTCATCAAACAATATAAAGACCCCTACCAATTCATGTGTGTTTTTGTGATCGTACCAGAGGGAGCTAATTTTATTTTCTTCCCATATTAATAGAACTTGAATAATCTCACATTTAAATGAAGGAATTATTGGCATATTTTGCGATGGAATACGTAATTTGAATTCAAATTTGAGAGCATAATGACTGTAAAAAAATTACTCGTACTCAATAAAACACAAATTAAGCAGAAGATCGATCGGATGGCCTATCAGATTCTGGAGGATAACCTTAATGAGAAGGAAGTTGTTCTTGCTGGAATCATAGATCAGGGATATATTATTGCCAAACGTCTGAAAAAAATACTTGAATCTATCTCAGAGATCAAAGTTACCCTGATGAAGATCGAAATAGATAAAGACAGTTCCCATCTTGAGGCAAGCACTGATATTGATGTCAATTCGGTAAAAAACAAAGTTGTCATTCTGGTTGATGATGTTTTAAATAGTGGGCGCACCTTAGCTTACGGACTTGGCGTATTTATAGACATCCCGTTGAAAAAGCTGAGGACGCTAGTGCTGATCGACCGCAGTCACCGAAACTTCCCTATTTCTTCAGATTTTACCGGACTGGAAATGTCTACACTGGTTAAAGAACATATTGAAGTATTAATGGATGATGAGTCGAAGGATGATGCGGTTTATTTAAGTTGATTTAGTATTGGGTATTTAGTACTCAGATTGATCTAGTCATTTTGACTAATTTTATTCCATAACAAACCCAGACTTGCAGAAAACTTAACATTAAAAGCAATTTCATATTCTTTGCATCAGGTTTTTAGAGCTAAAAAATACTTTTGTCGATTGGCTATTTTGTTTATTGTTCTTAGAATTAATTTATTGAAATGGGAACTAAAAAAACCAGTTGTATTGGTTTAAAGACCCATAGTTACAGAACATTCCTCTAACACTATTAATTAGGCAAAATAAAAATGATTAGATACTTAATACTCTTACTGATTCTCAGCTTACCCATTAAATCAACTATGGAAGAGATTTATACTTTCTTAAATCAAAAGAATATCAATGAGTGGAATGTTGTGAACGATGGTGTGATGGGCGGTATATCTAAAAGTTCACTGGTTCTTACTAATTCAGGGAATGGGAAATTTTCAGGCCATGTATCATTGGCGAATAATGGAGGATTTGCCTCGATCCAATTAGACCGTACAATATTACTATCACAGGAAAAGAAGTTTATTGTTTTGCGCATAAAGGGAGATGGGAAACGATATGAATTTCGCATCAAGGGTAAGAGTTCGCAGTTTGAGTCTTATGTACACCAATTTTCCACTTCAGGAGATTGGGAAAATCTCAAGTTAGCAATCAGAGAGTTTTACCCGCAATATAGAGGGCGCAAATTGAACATATCAAATTTCAATTTTAAAACCATCGAACAATTGAGCTTCTTGATTAGCAACAAACAGGAAGAGGACTTCGAATTATTAATTGATAGCATTAGTTTGGAGTAATGAACCAGCTAGTAGAATGAGATAATTTTTACACTTAGGATAAATATTCTCAGATAAATAAGTCCGAATTAGCAATTTGAAATCGGCTTAGCCCAAATTTAAATAAAAAGATAATCGCTCGGCTGTCAGGTCACTCGCGCTGACAACATATTTAGCCTGATTATAGAATACTTCACGATCCTTAAGTTTGATACTGATATAATCAATGAGCTCCTCTCCATTTAAATGACGAATTAAAGGACGATCGGTTTTTGAATGCTCCAGGCGACTTACAAGAGCCTTAGGTGACAAGGAAAGATACGCCACCAATCCATTTTTATTCATCCATTCCATATTATCCCCAAAACAAGGGGCTCCGCCACCGGTGGCGATAATCGTATTTTCAGGAAATTCAGTTTTTTGTAAAATATCGCGCTCCAGTTCGCGAAATAAAGGTTCACCATGCATTTCAAAATAATTGACAATACTCATCCCCGCCTTAGATTCAATTAACTTATCGAGATCAATGAATTCATATTTTAAATAATTAGCAAGTTTCTTTCCAATGGTTGTCTTTCCACTTCCCATAAATCCAATCAGGAATACCTTCATAAAATTCTTTCTGTTAAATTAAATCACAGTACGGATATCGTCTGTTATTGAAATTAAGTATTGATAAATAAAAAATTGATTAGTCATTCACTAATAATTTTAATTGACACTAAAGTATGTTGAGGATAGATCATCATAACTTGGCAAATTATGAAAATGCCATTTATTGACAACTACCCCATTTCTCATTAATAATACACCGGGATTAGCCCTGACCATACTTTTTAAGGGAATTGCATCTGCGTAAAAAATCTCCATTACCAACTTATTTTTTTTGCTGAATATCTCTGCGTCCTGTGCAGAGGCGGAGGTTAAAAAAACAGTCCGGATATTGTAATTCTCAGCCGCATTTATAGCAATTGCATTTAAATTTCCAATACCAGCTAAATCAGTTTTGGATAGATCATAAGCCACGATCACCAGATTATAATAAGGATTCTCCAGTAATTCAGTGTTGTAGTCAGTTCCCTGACTATCTGTAATTTTCAAGTCTTTAATTTTCACTTCAAAGCCTTTGCTAATCAATTTGCTCTCAGGATCGCCGGTAATTTCCCAATTTTTATCCTTCCAGATCCCAGAACTTAGATATTCTTTATCTGTTAGAGATTTTGTCTCACCAGTGCTCTTATTTTTTAAAACATAGGTGATCTGATAAACGTCCTGTGCTACCCCAGAAGGCATGACCATTAGTGAAGGGATATTATTCCCAACTTTATATGGTAGAAAATCCAGAACAGGTAGAAAATTATAGGTGTACAAACCGAATCCGAGAGAGATTAGAACCACAAATATTATACTCCAGTTTTGAATCTTGGTGCTGCATATCAAAGGCGTGATCCCATCACGTTTTTTATAGATGTAAAGAATCATAAAAAGCAAGACGATATCCTTTGAAAAAGACTGCCATGGAGTCAGAGGAATTGCATCACCAAAACAGCCACAAGAAGTCACAACTTCAAAAAAGGCAGAATAGAAGGTTAAAAAAGTGAAGAAAACAATTGTTAACAATAATCCTGATGCTACAGTTCGCGAACGTATACCAAGTAATAATAATGCCCCAAGAACAATTTCGATAGTACAAAGTAAAATTGCGAAGACAGTTGCAAAATCATTCAGAAAAGCAATGTGAAAAACTTCAAAATATTCTTGCAATTTATAGCCAAACCCAAGCGGATCATTTGCCTTTATCAGGCCTGAAAATATAAAGAGTAATCCAACGATCGC
>CAMCTU010000087.1 GCA_945878525.1 Sphingobacterium thalpophilum | reverse complement strand
GCCTTATTGATAGTTACAGAATGGTCTGTTTTCAGGACTCCTGATTTTGATAGGATCGCAGAATTAATGAAGACTAAAGTTATTTTTGATGGCCGTAATTTATATGATCTGCAAAAGATGATTGATTGCGGATTTTATTATAATAGTATTGGCCGGAAAACTATAGAATAATGGATCAGCGTAAACGGATTTTAATAACTGGTGCTGCCGGATTTCTTGGATCTCACCTATGTGACCGTTTTATAAAAGAGGGTTTTCATGTAATTGGGATGGACAATCTTATCACCGGAGATCTGCGTAATATAGAACATCTTTTTCCTCTTGAAAATTTCGAGTTCTATAACCACGATGTTTCAAATTTTGTTTATGTAGCAGGAAATCTGGATTATATCCTTCATTTTGCATCACCGGCAAGCCCAATTGATTATTTGAGAATTCCTATCCAAACATTGAAGGTAGGATCATTGGGAATTCATAATCTGCTTGGGCTGGCGCGTTCAAAAAAATCAAGAATACTTATTGCTTCAACATCAGAAGTTTACGGCGATCCTGCTGTAAATCCACAACCAGAGGAATATTGGGGCAATGTAAATCCTGTGGGTCCAAGAGGTGTGTATGACGAAGCCAAGCGTTTTCAGGAGGCAATGACCATGGCCTATCATACTTTTCATGGTTTGGAAACTCGTATTGTGCGAATATTTAATACTTACGGACCAAGAATGCGACTAAACGATGGCAGAGTGTTGCCTGCTTTTATCGGACAGGCTTTGCGAGGAGAAGACTTAACTGTATTTGGTGATGGTTCTCAAACCCGTTCATTTTGTTATGTTGACGATCTGGTAGAAGGTATTTATCGTTTATTATTCTCTGATTATGCTTTGCCGGTGAACATTGGCAACCCTGATGAGATTACCATCCGACAGTTTGGTGATGAGATTATTAAACTAACAGGCACAAAACAAAAAATGATTTTTAAACCTTTGCCTACAGATGATCCAAAGCAAAGGCGACCGGATATTACAAAAGCAAAAAAAATATTGGGTTGGGAGCCCAAAGTGGGTCGTGCTGAAGGTTTGAAAATTACTTACGATTACTTTAAATCATTGCCAGAGCAAGAAATACAACATAAAGATTTTACCTACTACAATAACAAATAATGTCAGGCAAAAAAATTTTAGTAACCGGGGGCACAGGATACATAGGTTCACACACGGTAGTTGAACTTATTAATTCTGGTTATATACCTGTAATTATTGATAATCTTTCTAACTCTAGTCCTGAGATCCTTGACCAAATTGCTAAAATCACCGGAATAAAGCCTGAATTCCATAATTTCGATCTTTGTGATGAAAAATTAGTCCGCGAATTTTTAAAGAAACATACTGATCTAAGTGGGTTAATTCACTTTGCCGCTTTCAAAAGTGTTGGCGAGTCTGAAAGGGAGCCACTAAAGTATTACAAGAACAATTTTTATTCCCTCATTAACCTGCTAGATTCCTGTTCAAATCGTAAAATGAACATAGTGTTTTCATCAAGTTGTACTGTTTACGGTGAGCCGGATATTCTGCCAGTAAGTGAACTGGCTCCAGTTAAAAAAGCCGAATCGACTTATGGAAACACTAAACAGATTGCCGAAGAAATTTTAAAAGAGGTTTCAGGTGTCAGTGAAAATCTTAATGTAATCGCATTACGTTATTTTAATCCGGTTGGGGCTCACGCATCTGCGTTGATTGGTGAATTACCAATTGGTGTTCCTCAAAACCTGGTTCCTTTTATTACTCAGGCGGCTATTGGAAAACGCGGAAATATCATTGTTTTTGGAGATGATTACAATACAGCTGATGGAACCTGTATAAGGGATTATATACATGTCGTGGATTTGGCAAAGGCACATGTTGCTGCCATCAAACAGATGGAAAATGTGCATAATGACAAGAATTTTGATATTTATAATATTGGAACCGGGAAAGGAAATACTGTACTGGAAGTAATTCATGCTTTTGAATCTGCTACCGGCCAGAAGTTAAATTATACTATTGGAAAACGTAGGGCTGGAGATATTGAGCAGATTTATGGCGATGTTAGCAAAGCTGAAAAAGAATTATCATGGAAGGCAGAATTAGGTTTAATTGAGATGATGAGTTCTGCCTGGGAATGGGAGAAGTACCTTAAACAATATCCCTTTTAAACCTCAAGTTCTTTTACAGAGATTTAATTTTATTTATTGAATTTTCAATTATTAGGGAATGAAAAAAATGTTAATTACCGGGGGAGCAGGATTCATTGGATCGCATTTAGTTAGGCGTTTTGTGATAAATTATCCTGAATACCAGATCATTAATTTGGATAAACTCACCTATGCGGGCAATCTCCTTAATCTGAAAGATATCGAGAATAAGCCCAATTATAAATTTATTAAGGGGGATATCGTTGATTCTGCATTTATTGATAAAGTTTTTTCGGAAGAGAAAATAGATGCTGTAATTCATCTTGCCGCTGAATCACATGTCGATAGATCAATTAGCAACCCTATCGAATTTGTGATGACCAATGTGGTTGGAACAGTAAATCTTTTAAATTCAGCACGGCAACAATGGAAAGATGATTATAAATCACATCGGTTTTATCATGTTTCTACCGACGAAGTTTATGGAAGTCTTGGAGAGAATGGCCTTTTTACTGAGAAAACCGGCTATGATCCCCATAGTCCTTATTCAGCTTCAAAAGCGAGCTCGGATCATTTTGTCAGATCATACCATGATACCTACGGGATTGATATAGTGATTTCAAATTGCTCAAATAATTATGGCTCTTTTCATTTCCCTGAGAAACTCATACCCTTGTCAATTAATAATATTAAAAATAATAAGCCCATACCGGTTTATGGTAAAGGGGAAAATATACGCGACTGGTTGTGGGTTGAAGACCATGCCAGGGCAATTGATGTGATCTTTCACAAGGCATCAAGCGGAAGTACTTATAATGTAGGAGGGCACAATGAATGGACAAATATTGACCTTATTCATTTGCTTTGCAAAATTATGGATGAAAAGCTTGGAAGAGCGCCAGAAACATCAGCAAAACTGATCACATTTGTTACCGATCGCGCAGGCCATGACCTGAGGTACGCAATTGACTCTTCAAAACTACAGAACGATCTTGACTGGAAACCTAGTCTGCAATTTGAAGAGGGATTGGAAAAAACTGTGGAATGGTATCTTAAGAATGAGGAATGGCTACAGAATGTAACATTAGGTAACTACCAGTCCTATTACGAAGATCAATACGGAAAGAGATAATTTACTTTTGTCTTGGTTCCTGGCTCTTGGTTCTTGAATCAAAAATAACATCCATTTGTCTTGGTTCCTGGCTCTTTACTCCTTAATCAAATGTTAGAACCCTTCTTATCTTGGTTCTTGGCTCTTGGTTCCTGATACCATTTAAACTATTCGTATCTCAACGACTCCACCGGATCGAGTTTACTTGCTTTTACCGCAGGATAAAGACCGGAGACTAAGCCGACTCCAATACACAAAGATAAACCTAAAATTGTCCAGCCCCATGGCATAATAAATGAGCCCCCCATGACCATCGAGAGCAGGTTACCTATCAGAATTCCAAGAAAAACTCCTGTAACTCCTCCCATTAGACAAATAACAATAGCTTCAATTAAAAATTGACGTCTGATAACAAGTGGTGTGGCTCCAATGGCTTTCCGAATGCCAATTTCACGGGTTCGTTCAGTTACAGATACAATCATTATGTTCATTAATGCTATTGCAGCACCAATTAAAGTGATTGCACCAATTACAATACCTCCAATTCTGACGAATTTTAAATTGTCGACCAGTGTTTGAGCTATGGCATCACTTTTTGTGATTTCAAAGTTGTTGTCATCGGCAACTTTGAGATTTCGAATATTTCTAAACAGCGAAGTTGCTTCACCAATTGCAGATTCCATTTGGGTTGGATCATCACTCATGATCGAAATAGTGTAAGACGGACTTTGAATAGTCATCACTTGCTTGGCTCTGTAAAGCGGAATCACACAAATTTTATCTCCCCCAAATCCAACACTAGAGCCTTTTGCTGCCAAAATGCCGATAATCCTGAATTTGTTATTTCCAATACTGATGGTTCTGTTTATGGGGTCTAAATTGGGAAATAGTCGAGTTTTGATTTCATCGCCAATAATCACAACACTGGTGCCGAACTCTAATTCCGCTTGTGAGAAATTTCTTCCGGTAGCAATTTTATAACCCGCAGATTGAATATAATTTTCATCTGCACCCAGCACTGAAATATTGGGATTAGTTTTTTCATTGCCATATTTTACCGTTCCCCCAAATGATGCAAAAACATTTACAGAGATCATTGCAGGAAAAGTGAAGCTATTTTTAAATTCCGTTGCTTGTCTATAATCAATTGATTTATAACGCTTTGGCCTTTGTCCGCCACCACCAATCCGGATTCCAATACCCCGGTTTCTAATTGTAAAGGAATTAGCGCCCATACTTGAAAAGGTATTATTCAGGGAACCTTCAATAGCATCAATAGATGTTAAAATACCAACCAGTGCAGTTAAACCGATTGCAATGATAATGGCAGTTAAAAATGTCCTAAGCTTGTTACCTTTTACAGATTGCATCGCCACTTTGACATTTTCCGAATAACTCATTTTTGTTGCCATGATATAAATATAAAAAGTCCTGCTGGTTTGACAGCAGGACTTCATGAAATGTTACAAATTTATTCTAAACTGAGAATGATGTTCCACAGCCGCAGGTACTGCTTGCATTTGGATTGCTAAAAGTAAAGCCACGGGCATTTAATCCATCTTTAAAATCGACTTCCATACCGGCTAAATATAATCCATGAGCCTTGTGCATAAATACCCTGATACCATCAATAAAATATTCCTGATCACCATCTTTTTGTTGATCAAATCCCAATACATAGTTCATTCCGGCACAGCCTCCACCTTCAACACCAAGACGCAATCCGTAGTCCTCGCCCAACTCCTGTTGCTGAATAAGTTTTATGATTTCTTTTTTGGCACCATCTGTCAGTGTAACAGGTGCAGTAAGATTAGCGATTTCTGTGCTCATAATTCTTTTAAAATCTTATCACAAATATACATGAAATTGCTCACTTTTGTTTTAGTCAAAGGCATTTTGACTATCTATTAACAATTGCATAGAAATGAATGAAACTGAATTTATACTCGATCTGTTAAAATATGCATTTGCCGGGCTGATTGTATTTTTTACTGGATGGTTTGTTATTAAGACTTACCTCAATGAAAAATTTAATTTCCAGCGAATGGAACTTAAAAAGGCTGGATTGAAACATACCCTTCCTTTGAGACTCCAGGCATATGAAAGAATTGTTTTATTCCTTGAAAGAATTAATCCTGAAAGTATGTTGATCCGTCTTCACACTCCTGGAATGAGTGCCCGTGAAATGCAGACTTTGGTGATTTCAGAAATCAGGTTAGAATATCAGCATAATATTTCTCAACAGATTTACATTAGCGATAGCGCCTGGAAAACGGTCAGGCAAGTCAAAGAAGAAACCATAAGTATGATTAACAATACAGTCAATGTATTGCCTGAAAATACTTCTTCAGTTGATTTAAGTCGGGCAATCCTCAGTCATCTGGCGAATCTGGAAAACGAAAATCCTTACGAACTTGCATTACAGATAGTGAAGAGTGATATGCAGTCTTTGTTTTGAAAGAATGAGCGAGAAGAAAATTAAATCTAGTTCCGGTATTGAAATAAAGGAAGTTTATACTGAACCAAAAAGTATTGAATTGCCGGGTGAATTTCCATTTACCCGAGGGATACAGAAGAATATGTATCGCGGCAAAATGTGGACAATGAGGCAATATGCCGGGTTTTCTACAGCTGCAGAATCTAATAAACGATATCATTATCTTTTGTCACAGGGAACAACAGGACTTTCTGTTGCCTTTGATCTTCCTACACAAATCGGATACGACTCCGATCATATGATGTCGGAGGGTGAAGTTGGTAAAGTTGGGGTTGCAATAGATTCATTGAAAGATATGGAGATTCTTTTTGATGGAATCGACCTTCAGAAAGTTAGTAGTTCAATGACCATCAATGCAACAGCCCCGATTTTACTGGCTATGTATATTTGTCTGGCAAAGAAGCAGGGTGCAGATTTAAAACAGATATCCGGGACTATTCAGAACGATATATTAAAGGAATATGCAGCAAGGGGTACTTATATTTATCCCCCTAAAGCTTCCATGCGATTAATTACAGATATTTTTGAATTTTGTAGTGAAGAGCTTCCAAAGTGGAACACGATTTCTATTTCAGGATATCACATCAGGGAGGCAGGTTCTACCGCAGTACAGGAATTAGCATTTACTTTGGCAAACGGCAAGGCCTATCTTCATGCAGCGATGCAAAAAGGTTTAGATATTAATGTATTTGCGAAGCGGATTTCTTTCTTTTTTAATTGCCACAATAATTTTTTTGAGGAAATTGCAAAATTCAGGGCAGCACGCAGAATGTGGGCACAAGTAACTCAAAGTCTTGGGGCGACAGATCCTGCTGCACAAAAACTCCGTTTTCATACTCAGACTGGTGGTTCAACCCTGACCGCCCAGCAACCTCTTAACAATGTAATCAGGGTAAGTAATCAGGCAATGGCAGCAGTACTTGGCGGAACGCAGTCGCTTCATACCAATGGCTATGATGAAGCACTTTCACTGCCAACGGAAGCAGCAGCTAAGGTTGCCCTCCGTACCCAGCAAATCATTGCATGTGAAAGTGGTGTTACCGACACCGTGGACCCGCTTGCAGGCTCTTTTTTTGTTGAGGCACTTACTGATGAGGTTGAATCAGCCGCATGGAAATATATAGATATCATTGATTCTAAAGGCGGTTCAGTTGCGGCCATAGAAGAAGGGTATATTCAGAATGAAATTGCTGCTTCGGCTTACCAATATCAGAATGAAATTGAAAGTGGTGAAACCATTCTGGTGGGCGTTAACAAATATATCGACCAAGAGGCAGTAAAACCTGAAGGTTTTAGAGTTGATGACTCCATTCGTAAAGTTCAGATGGATAAATTGATTCAACTAAGGGTCGATCGGGATACCTTAGCTGTCAATAATGCACTGCTTGAACTGACTAATTCAGTTAAAAATGGATTGAATACTATGCCTTTTATAATCAGGGCAGTTGAAGTTTATGCCACACTTGGCGAAATTGCGGATACATTCCGCAAGGAGTTTGGAGAATATTAATTCAGTTTTAGTATGGCTAATATATTCTTAGTAAGCTCTTGTCATTTTTTTAAGATATTCTTTAAATTAAATGCTTCATTTGTTGTTAGCAGACCAGCATATTGTTCGGGTTGTTGAAATATTTTTATTTTGAATAATGTTGTTTTTTTTATTGAAAAATCCTTGTTAAATTAATGTATCCTGCTGTTTAACAGAAAGTTAAAACTTATTTGAAAAATTAGTTTTATAATCCGATTTTTTTCCGAATATTCAACTCATCAAAGAGTTACCAACATTTCTTACGGCATTGACTGTAAATCAGATTATTAATAAAATTGTATGGAAAAAACTAGTACACATGTATGGAATAATTGCCTCCTGATTATAAAGGACAACATCCCGGCCCAGAGTTTTAAGACCTGGTTCGAGCCGATAAAAGCCTTGCGTCTTGAAGGGAATGTCTTAACCATACAGGTGCCGAGTTTGTTCTTTTATGAGTGGTTGGAGGAGCACTATGTAGGCTTACTCAGAAAAACTGTAAAAAAGCAGTTGGGTGAAGAAGGACGACTTGAATATAATATCGTTGTTGAAAAGTCTTCTGCAAATATTCCCTACACCACGAACATGCCTTCAAATGGAAATGGTGCTGAAGGGAAAAACCAGTCGATGCCAATGCCTATTTCCCTGAATAAGGACATTAAAAATCCTTTTGTCATTCCGGGATTAAAAAAATTGCAGGTTGACCCCCAGTTAAATCAGAATTATACTTTTGAAAATTTTATAGAAGGAGATTGTAACAGACTTGCCCGTTCTGCTGGTTATGCAGTTGCCGGAAAGCCCGGGGGAACTTCATTCAATCCGCTTATGATTTATGGTGGAGTTGGACTTGGAAAGACTCACCTTGCTCAGGCTATAGGCAATGAGATCAAACGCTCGCTCTCCGATAAACTGGTATTGTATGTTTCATGCGAAAAGTTCACCCAGCAATTCGTAGATGCCTTAAAGAATAATAACATTAATGACTTTGTGAATTTCTATCAGGCAATGGATGTACTTATCATGGATGATGTACATAATTTCGCTGGTAAGGAAAAGACACAGGATATTTTCTTCCACCTTTTCAATCATTTACATCAATCAGGAAAGCAACTGATTATTACTTCAGACAAAGCACCAAAAGATCTTTCAGGATTAGAAGAAAGATTATTGTCGCGTTTCAAGTGGGGTCTCTCAGCAGATCTTCAAATCCCTGATTTGGAAACACGTATGGCAATCCTGAACAAAAAGATGTACTCTGATGGAATTGAACTTCCTTCTGAAGTAATTGAATATGTTGCTCATAACATTGACAATAATGTTCGCGAACTTGAAGGTGCTATGGTTTCCCTGCTTGCACAATCGACTTTAAACAAAAAAGAAATTGACCTGAATCTCGCCAAATCCATGCTCAAGAATTTCATCAAGAATTCAAGTAAGGAGATCTCGATGGAATATATTCAAAAGCTCGTTTGTGAGTACTTTGAAGTACCCATTGAAATGGTTAAATCCAAAACCAGGAAGCGTGAGATTGTGCAGGCCCGTCAGATATCAATGTACTTAGCTAAACTCCATACCAAAACATCCCTCAAATCGATAGGTGCTTTCTTTGGCGGTCGCGATCACTCCACAGTAATTTATGCTTGCCAGACCGTTGACGATCTGATCGATACAGACAAAAAATTCAAAGGTTACGTTGCTGATATTCAGAAAAAACTGAAAATGAGCTAAGCGCTTTTGGTTTAAGTACGCTTCTGTAATTTACTTAAACTCATTAATTTAGATTAATTAATTTACCATTACTATCCGGGTTGATTTCAAACAACAAATTATCACTCTGCAGGGCCTAATGTTCCTATGAAATGTAGGTTAGCGTTAAATAAACCTTGCCGGAGGAGGTAGCTTCCGGCTATCCGAAATTTTAAATGGAACAGGATTACCTGCCGGAACTACTCCGAAGGTAAGGACTGAACCAACCTATAAAACACTGGTACTGATTTCCAAAATCAAATACTTTGGACCTAAATCTTATCTGACTAATTAACACCGATTTTTTTTAATTTTCCTTACGTCTGCTCAGACTATCTGGAATCTTGCCGATGGATTCTCTGAAAGAATCTAGTATTCAACTTCAGCTTTAAGCCCTGATTCTATTCCTCCCCCAAATTTAATATTGTCCGCTCATTCAATATCTTTTGATCCTTGCTTTTGTTCAGTTAAATCCTTTACTTGCTTAATTATTAACCTGTAGCAATAGTCCAGTGAAAGCAATCCAATCAAAATATTCAGGTCTGTTAATTCTTATCGGTCTCTTTTTCAATTCCTGCTCCGATTCAGGAAGATATGATTACTCCACATGGGCAAATTATGGCGGCACAAAAGATGCTAACCGTTATTCCTCTATTGATCAAATCAATTTGGGGAATGTTGCGCAACTAAAAGAAGCCTGGGTTTTTAATACTGGTGATAAAGACACTGCTAACCGTAGTGAAATGCAGTGTAATCCAATCGTGATTGATGGGATATTATATCTTACAAGCTCAAAAATGAAACTCTTTGCTTTGGATCCGGCAACAGGAAAACAAAAATGGGTTTTTGATCCCAATGCAAACTCAACTGAGAAGATTGGATTTGGAATAAACCGCGGACTGATGTATTGGGAAGATAAAAAGGGAACTGACAAACGGATTTTTTATGGCGCTGCATCCAGACTTTATGCGGTGAATGCTGAAGATGGAAGCCCTGTTAAAGATTTTGGCACAGATGGGTCGATTGAATTGAAGGATGGGCTTGATATCCCAAAATCGCAGGATGGTTCTTTGATCCTAAAAACTCCCGGGGTGATATTCAATGATCTGGTTATTATCGGAATGAGTCTTTCGGAAGATGCCGATGCTTTGCCGGGGCATGTCAGAGCCTTTGATGTTAGAACCGGAAAACGTAAATGGATTTTTCATACCATTCCACAACCAGGTGAATTTGGTTATGATAGCTGGGAAGATAAGGATGCCTGGAAAAATATTGGAGGCGCCAATAACTGGTCAGGGATGTCACTTGATGAAGCACGTGGGGTGGTTTATGTGCCGACCGGTACTGCCTCTCCCGACTTTTACGGAGGTACCCGCAAAGGCTCAAATCTGTTTGCCAACAGCATCATTGCGCTGGATGCTTCAACAGGAAAGTATATCTGGCATTATCAGGTAGTACACCATGATCTTTGGGATCGTGATCTTCCTGCTGCACCTAATCTGGTTACAGTAAATCTTAAGGGTAAGAAAATAGATGCGCTTGCGCAGATTACTAAACAGGGTTATGTTTACCTGCTCGACAGAACTAATGGCAAACCAATATTTCCGATTCCCGAAGTCCAGGTCCCTCAGGAAGCGCTGCCCGGAGAAAAACCATGGCCAACCCAGCCAATTCCTACACTCCCTGAGTCTTTTTCCCGGCAGAAATTCGGACCTGAAGATGTGAGTGATCTCAGTCCCGAAACACATAAAGAATTAATGGAAAGGTATGTTCAGATCAAAAATCTGGCACAGTTTAGTCCGCCAAGTAAGGAAGGTAACTGGATTTTCCCTGATTTTGGAGGGGGCGGTGAATGGGGCGGTGCTGCCGTTGATATGGAAACAAAGATTCTGTATGTCAATAGCAATGAAGTTCCTTCAATACAGGTAATGCTTGACGCTCCTCAAACTGAGGGAACTGGAATTACTCCGGGTAGAGCGGTTTATAATCGATATTGTATCAGTTGTCATGGTGCTGAATTGAAAGGTAGTGGTACTGAATATCCTTCTTTATTGAACATTAATAAAAAGTACAATGTGCTGCAGATTAGTCAGATCATTCAACAGGGTCGGAATAGAATGCCTTCTTTTAATCATATACCTCAATCAGAAAGGAAAAACTTAGCTGAGTATTTAAGTGGGACTGAAGTTATTTCCAAAAAAGCAAATTCTGACTCTCCAACTATGGTTACCAGGAAGAGTCAGATTCCATATGTCATGAAAGGCTACGAACGCTTTGTAGATAAGGATGGCTACCCTGGAATTAAACCACCCTGGGGCACATTGAATGCTGTAGATCTTAACAGCGGTAAACTGCTCTGGAAAGTGCCTTTGGGTGAGTATGCAGAATTGGTAAATAGAGGATTGGGCATAACTGGATCAAGAAATTATGGAGGACCTGTTGTTACGAAAGGAGGTCTCGTTTTTATTGCAGCAACACCTGATGAAAAGATCAGGGCATTTGATAAGAATTCAGGTAAAATGGTGTGGGAGTCGAAGTTGCCGGCTGCCGGCTTTGCAAGTCCTGCGACTTTTATGATCAATGGGAAACAGTTTTTGGTTATTGCCTGTGGCGGAGGAAAATTGGGTGTAAAATCCGGGGATAGCTATGTAGCTTTTGCACTGTCTGACTAGGCTATTAATCCGAGTTTAAAAAGAGCATAAAAAATTCCGCTGGTATGCAATGCCTGTCCGAAGGCATTGCTT
>CAMCTU010000086.1 GCA_945878525.1 Sphingobacterium thalpophilum | reverse complement strand
ATATTTCAAATAAGAATCTTAAAGATCCTGCAATTTTATCGGATGTAGGTTATCTATATTCTTCATTACTTGATAAATACAATATGGCAGAACAGTCTACCGATTTTGTATATCTGGCTGATGAGCTGCCTTCATTTAATTTTCCTGGTAATCTGAAACAACTTTATAACTATTCAACCTGGAAGGAGCTTCAGCATAGGAGTAACTGCCATCCTTATTACTCGCTTAAGCAATATGTTGAGGCTAATGAACGCGATTCCTCACTGAATCTTGTGGCAATCTCAGGTTCAGATATTGGATCAGAAATATTCAATAAGATTCCTTTAGATAATACCTTGGTTTTTGTGCTTGAAACTCAGGCTGTTTGTGGATTGCAAGATCAGCGTCAGGCATTTTTTAAGCTAGTGGAAATGGGGCTTGAAGTTCCGGTAATAATTAAGAGGTCTTATGGGTTACCAGTTACCGGTTATCAGTTACCCGGCAAATCGGATTTAAAGATCGATGAATCCAGCCAGACAACAGACAACAGACAACAGACAACAAACAACGACTATTTTCAATTATATTCTGCAACGGACTTAGGTGGATTAATGCTTGATGGGTTTGGAGATGGAATTTGGGCCGATGCACCTGATATTTCTGCTAAATCTATACTTTCAACCTCCTTCGGAATTCTGCAGGCTACCCGGTCAAGGATTTCCAAGACTGAATATATTTCCTGCCCAAGTTGCGGAAGAACCTTATTCGATCTTCAGATCACTACCCAAATGATAAGAAGCCGCACAGATCATCTCAAAGGACTTAAAATCGGGATCATGGGATGCATCGTAAACGGTCCTGGAGAAATGGCTGATGCGGATTATGGATATGTAGGCACCGGTCCGGGTAAGATCACACTTTACCGCGGCAAAGAGGTAGTCAAAAAGAACGTAGATACAGAAAACGCATTGGATGAGCTAATAGGAATTATTCAGGAAGATGGTAACTGGCTTGAGCCGGAGCATAAATAAGATAAATTATTCAGTAATAGTTGTACCTGTTTTGTTGAATATTGTTTCGATCAGACAGATAAAGTCATTTATCGTAATGAATAGAATTCTATGTGCGGGTCAATATTTTTGTAAACCAGCTTCTAATTATTTACGTGGAGCTTTATTTATAATCTTTCTAAACGTATGTGTTTACAAAGGCGTGACAGAATGAAAATCGCTTATACGTTACATTTGCCTGTCATTATAAAATCGCTCTAGCAAATTGAAGCATCTAAAAATTATTGCCTTTACTCACAAATACGTGGATCTTAAAGATCTGGGTAAGTTTGTTATCTGTAATGAGTATTTGGAAAGTAGTCTTAAGAGTGTAAAAGCAAAATTTGATATACCTGAAATATTTTACCTGGGTACATGCAATCGCGTTGAGTTTGTATTTTCGGCTGAGCACAGTCTTGATGCTCCTTTTGTCAAAGATTTTATTAAAACGCTAAACCTTCCGGTTTCTGAAGATCAGCTTGATAAATTTGTTAGCCAGGCCTCTGTTTTTGAAGATGTGGATGCTTTTAATCATCTCTTAAGGATTTCTTGTTCACTTGAAAGTTTGGTCGTTGGTGAAAAGGAAATTCTCGCTCAGCTTCGTAAGGCTTATGAAACTTGTCGTGTTGCAGGATTCACAGGAGATTATTTACGTCTGATTATGGGTCGTGTTGTAAAAACTGCAAAAGAAGTTTATACCCATACAGGGATTTCACGTAAGCCAATTTCAGTCGTTTCTTTAGCCTATCGTAAACTCCGGGAGCTGAAAATGTGTACCAATGCAAAGATTTTGATTGTTGGGGCAGGTGAAACCAACCGTAACATTACCAAATATCTTAAAAAGCATAAATACTCAAATTTTGCGGTATTTAACCGCAGTCTTGAGAATGCAGAAATTCTTGCTTCTGAATTAGGGGGTAAGGCTTTCAGTCTTGAAGGATTAAAAACTTACAAAAACGGATTTGATGTAATAATTACCTGTACCAGTGCCACTGATTCGATTATTACAAATGAAATCTATCAGTCCCTTTTGAATGGAGATACTTCCAGAAAGGTAATAGTTGATCTTGCAGTCCCAAATGACACCAGCCCAGAGGTACTCGAAAAGAATCCGGTTACCTTCATTGAAGTCCACAGCCTACAAGAAGTAGCAGATAGCAATTTAAAGGAAAGATATGACGAGCTTGTTCATGCCGAGCGTATCATCGAACAAAATATTCATGATTTCAGACCTGTGTTAAAGCAGCGCAGAGTGGAGATTGCAATGCGCGAAGTTCCTGTGAAAATTAAAGAAATCAAAGAAAACGCATTGAATAAGATTTTTTTCGATGAAATTGAGGGTATGGACAACAATTCCCGCGAAATATTGGGTCGTGTAATCAATTATATCGAGAAAAAATACATTAGTGTCCCGATGGTAATCGCTAAGGATATTCTGATAAAAAATAGCTGATTTTCAGTTCATCCCAATCATTTTGGCTATTTTTGATATTCAAAATACAAATCCGGAATAATTATAAAAACATGTCTGATTATTTGCCCGAGGATAATAAGAAATCAACAATCCTTATTGGAACTAGAGGAAGTGAGCTAGCATTATGGCAGGCTAATTTCGTTAAAAATCGTTTGGCAGAAATCGGGATTAATTCGGAGCTGAAAATTATTAAAACTCAGGGCGATAAGATCTTGAATCTCAGTTTTGATAAGCTTGAAGGCAAGGGTTTTTTTACCAAAGAACTTGAAGTAGAATTACTGAATGGAACCATTGATCTCGCGGTTCATTCGCACAAAGATCTTCCTACTACAAACCCTGAAGGTTTGATCATTGCCGCTGTGTCGGAGCGCGAAGATCCTGCTGAACTTTTAGTGATTTTGAAGGATTGTGTTGATTTGCAACAAAAACTGGCAGTAAAATTTGGTGGTTTGGTAGGAACCTCTTCAAACCGTCGTAAATCTCAATTACTATCGGTTCGGCCTGATTTAGAGATTGAAAATCTGCGCGGTAATGTTCAAACCCGCCTGCAAAAATTACGTGATGAGAATTATGATGCGATCATGCTTGCCAAAGCCGGCGTGATTCGTCTGGGCTATGATCTCCGTGAAGAATTCCATGTAGAAGAACTTAAACCGACTGAGTTAATCCCCGCACCAGCTCAGGGAGTTTTAGCTATACAGATCCGGGAAAGTGATAAAGCCCTCTTCGAAATGCTGAAGCCTTTGAATAATCTGGTTGTTGCCGAACAGATAGGTGTTGAACGTAAGGTGCTCAATATGTTTGAAGGAGGTTGCCAATTGCCATTAGGATGCTATTGTCGTAAAGATGGATCCCTGTTTCGGGTTTGGACAGCCAAGGCGTCAGATGGTACAGATTTCCCTGACCGCCTGTTCATACAGTCTAAAACAACAAAAGGTCTGGCTAAAAAAATTGTAGCCAAATTTGCTCCCAACCGCAAATTTCCAGCTAATGTATTTATCAGTCGTGAACTTTCAGAAAACAGTTATTTTAAAAAGGCTCTAAATAAACATCAGATTGAAATTGAACACCGTTCTCTGATCAGAACTTTTCCATCAATCAATAATCTAGATCCTTTCATTTTAAGAAACCTTGACTGGATATTTTTTAGTAGCAAGAATGCTATTGAATACTTCTTCAAACTTGAGCCCCAGTTTTCCAAAAAAGTTAAATTTGGTGTATTGGGAAGAGGGTCTGAAGATGCTCTCCGCCAGCATGGAAAAATTGCTTCTTTCAACGGGAAAGAAGACGGAATTGATACCAAAAATATTGCTTTAGAATTTGCAAAACTGGCAAACGGAAGCAAGGTGCTATTCCCGAGTGCAAAGGGCTCATTGAAAACGATACAAAAGGCATTATCCGACGATACGAAGATAGTTGAACTAACTGTATATGAAACGGTTAGTAAAGAAGATGTAGCCCAATCCTATGCCGAAGTGCTGATTTTTACCAGTCCTTCGAATGTAGATTCTTATTTTGCAGAGAATTTACTCGAGCCTGAACAGCAGGTTATTTGTATAGGAAAAACAACCGGCAAGAAATTTGAGGAAATGGGGGTGAAGTACACCTTGCCTTTTTCGCCGGATGAAATGGGCTTAGCTGAAGCTGTATTTGCACTGGATTTTTAAATCCGGTTGAACAAAATTTATAAATCAAAGGATAATATGTTAATCCGTCCAAGAAGGTTAAGGAAATCACCCATTTTGCGGGAATTAGTAGCTGAAACCAGGCTGTCAAAGGATATGTTTATCTATCCGTATTTTGTGGTGCCGGGTAATAATGTGGTGCATGGTATTGATGCTATGCCAGGAGTTAGTCATTTTTCTGTGGATACTTTGCTCAAAGACGTCGAAAAATCACTTTCAGTTGGAATTAATAAGGTATTACTTTTTGGAGTAGGGGAAAAGAAGACAGAAGATGCAAGCTCCTCTTATGATAAACATTCGGTGGTTGCAAATGCAGTACGGGAATTGAAAAAGGAGTTTGCTGATGACCTCTATGTAGTTACAGATGTATGTACCTGTGCCTATACCACTCATGGTCATTGCGGGATTCTGCAGCATGATTATGTTCAAAACGATAAAACTGTTGATGTTTTAGCAAGAATGGCACTTACCCATGCTGAGGCTGGAGCTGATATGGTTTCACCTTCGGACATGATGGATGGACGTATACTTGGGATTCGCGAAAAGCTGGATAAGAATAATCTGGAGAATACAGCAATAATGAGTTATAGTATAAAATTTGCTTCAGCATATTATGGTCCATTCAGAGAGGCAGCAGATTCAGCTCCCGGCAAAGGCGATAGAAAGGCTTATCAAATGGATTTCAGAAATCCTCGCGAAGCCATGCGTGAATCAAAATTAGATGAGCATGAAGGTGCTGATATTTTGATGGTCAAGCCCGCATTAGCCTATCTTGATGTGATTAAGGGTTTGAGAGAAAGTACAGACCTTCCTGTAGCTTGTTATAATGTTTCCGGAGAATACGCCATGGTAAAGGCAGCAGGAGCCAAAGGCTGGATTGATGAGCAAAAAGTGATCATGGAAAATATGTACGCTTTCAATAGGGCAGGAGCGAGTATTATTATTACTTATCATGCGCGGGAGATTATGGAGAAGAGCTGGATTTGAGTTGAGAGTGGAGAATTGAGAGTTATTAATTAACGTATAGAGACAGATGAGAACCAATTTTGATAATTGGTATTACACCACAGATAACTGATCACAGATAACCGGGAACCAAAAAACAAGGCATGATTTTGGTTGATTTGAAAATAAATTAAAGAATAAGAAATAAAGAATTGATCTATTTAGGTTGACATTTAGTACTAAGTATTAATATTCACAACTGTCAACTCTCAATTCTCCACTCTCAATTAATATAGGATGTTAGAATCATTAAAAAAAATGTTTTCCGGTTCGGCACAAGAAAGTCAGATTAGTTCTTCCGGGAAGCCGGATATATCAAGAGAAAAGTCTGCCGAATTGTATGAAAAATCAAAGACTTATTTTCCAGGAGGAGTAAACTCACCAGTAAGGGCTTTTAAATCAGTGTATGGAACACCCTTATTTATCCAAAAAGGTGATGGCTGCCATATCTGGGATGCTGATGGAAATCAGTTTATTGATTTTTGTGCTTCATGGGGACCGCTGATTCTTGGTCACAACCACCCCTCAATCAGAGAAAAGGTAATTCAGGCCATGCAAAATGGAATGAGTTTTGGAGCACCAACGGCTCTTGAAAATCAACTGGCAGAGCTTATTTTAAAGAATAACAGATATATCCAGAAAATTCGCTTTACCAGTTCCGGCACCGAAGCTGTGATGTCGGCGGTTCGTCTGGCCAGAGGATATACCAAGCGCGACAAAATTATCAAATTTGAGGGCTGTTATCACGGGCATATTGATTCATTATTGGTTAAAGCTGGTAGTGGCTTGGTTACATTTGGTGAAACCTCATCTGCCGGTATTCCGAAAGCGTTTGCCGATGAAACTATTGTTGTTCCATTGAACAATGAACAAGCTGTCAGAGATGCTTTTGAACAATTTGAAGGTGATATTGCTGCAGTGATTATTGAACCTGTTCCAGCAAACAACGGACTTTTGCTGCAGACCAAAGAATTTTTGCAATTTCTGCGGAATATTTGTTCTAAGAATAAATCACTGCTGATTTTTGATGAGGTTATTTCCGGATTCCGCATTGGTTTTGAAGGAGCTTCGGCATTTTATGATATTCAACCGGATATCATCACTTATGGTAAAATAATTGGAGGCGGACTGCCGGTAGGGATGTATGGTTCATCAAAAGAAATTATGGGGATGATATCTCCGGATGGCCCTGTTTATCAGGCAGGAACCCTTTCAGGAAATCCCGTGGCAATGGCCGCAGGAATTGCACAGTTAACCGAACTTTCAAAATCGGGTTTTTATAAGAATTTGAACAGTAAGACTCTGGATTTTACAGATTCAATTCAGCGCTTTGCCACAGCAAATAATTATAAATTCAAGGTGTTTACAATCGGTTCGATTTTCTGGTTCGCATTTACAGATAGAGAAAGGATCAGTTCTGCGGAAGAAATCGATGCATCCAGTATGGAGAAATTTAAAATTATGCATCGGGAATTACTGAATAGGGGTGTTTATTTTGGACCATCCGGTTATGAAGTTGGATTTGTATCGGCAGTACACACCAAGATAGATCTCGAAAAGGCAAAGCGGGCTATTTTCGAGAGTCTGGATATTGTTTTCAGAGGAGCAAGAGCATAATAAAATGAGAAGGCCATTAGTGATATTTTATTGTCTGATCATTTATGCCATCTTTCAGCTTATCTGGTGGGGAAGGTTGTTGTATATCGCTAACCCCAACAGTCAGGGTATGGTCTTTGGAGAGACTGCCGTGTTCCTTTTCATTTTTTTGGTTGGAGCATATTATTTCAAAAAAGCAACAGATCAGGAAAGAAAACTTCATCAACAGCAAAAAAACTTCTTGCTGTCAGTTACCCATGAATTGAAATCACCTCTGGCGTCTATAAAATTATATCTTCAAACAATATTAATAAGGGAACTTGATCCTTCTCAGCAGAAGTCATTCTTAAGGAATTCTTTAAAAGACATTGAACGATTGGATGATCTTGTAGAGAATATGCTTTTAGCAACCAAGATTGAAAGTAACTTATACACATTCCCGAAAGAGAATTTCAATCTTTCTGAACTGGTAAATTCTGTAGCTGGCAGGTTACAGGGGCATAGCTGCAGCTCGCAAATTATCAAACTTTCTGTGCAGCAGGGAATTTCTATTGAAGGAGATAAATTTGCATTGACTTCGGTAATTACAAATTTGATAGAGAATGCTGTCAAATATTCACCAGAATGCGCAGAAGTGCTTGTTACTCTAAGGCGTAGTGAGGAGCAGATTCAATTTATAGTAGCCGATACAGGGATCGGTATTAATGATCAGGAAAAATCACGTATTTTTGATAAGTTTTACAGGGTGGGGAGTGAGAATACCCGCAAAACAAAAGGTACTGGTTTAGGATTATTCATAGTAAAACAGGTTCTTGATAAGCATCAGGCCTCAATAAAAGTAAAAAATAACCAGCCTTCGGGAACGGTTTTTGATGTAACGTTTAACGCAAATGGCAACTAAACAAAGAATTCTATTGGTAGAAGACGAAGAACATCTTCTGGAAGCTATCAAATTAAATCTGGAAATGGAAGGATACAAAGTATCCACAGCAACAGATGGTAAAAAGGCTCTCAAAATTTTTAAGGAGGAGCGATTTAATCTCATTATTCTTGATGTAATGATACCGGAGATAGATGGTTTTCAGGTTGCTGAGACCATCAGACTTGAAAATTCTGAGGTTCCAATCATGTTCCTTACCGCAAAGAATACAAGTGAAGATCGTGTTTTGGGCTTGAAAAAGGGAGCAGACGACTACCTGACAAAACCTTTCAACCTTGAGGAATTGATTCTGAGAGTTGGGATTCTTGTAAAGCGCAGCCTCAAGGGCGATCAGCTTAAGGAATTGAATTCCTATAAGATTGGGGATAAGACGATTTATTTCAACTCTTTTGAATTAATGACTGATGACGGTACTGTTACTCCACTCACCAAGAAGGAAACTATGCTGCTTAAACTTTTGATTGAGCGCCGGAATGAGGCTGTTTCAAGAGAGCAAATTCTGGAAACAGTTTGGAATTATGATGTCTATCCTTCAACAAGAACGATCGATAATTTTATTCTGACCTTCCGCAAATATTTTGAACCTGATCAGAAAAATCCCACCTATTTTCATTCAATCAGAGGTGTGGGTTACAAATTTATTGATAAGCAATAGAAAATGTTTACTCGTAAAGCCCGCTTGTGGGTTATTGGAATTGGACTTATTCTCTTAGGCTGGACAATTAGCAAACAGGTCTATGAAATAGCTGCTGCTATAGGCATGGGGATCGGGTTTCTGATTTGGGGATATTTTAGAGAAGGTACGGTCATCATGGCTGCACGTGAATTTCATGCAAAGAATTATGATGGTGCCGAGGAGTTACTCAAAGAAATTGAGGATCCGGATCGGCTGGGCAAACATCGCCGTGGTTTCTACGAGTTTATTTATGGTAATGTAGAACTTTATCGTCATAATTATGAAGAAGCTGAAAAGCACTTCCAGATTGCCACTAGATTTCCATTGCGAAACCAGAATGATAAGGCTATAGTTTTGGTACACTTGGCAAATATTAGCCTCCGAAAAAAAGATTACGAGCGTGCTAAGGCTTACGTTGAGAAGGCTAAAACCTTCAAGACCAGTTCCCGGGTAAATAATATTATTGAAAAAATTGAAACAGAAATTAAAAAAGCATAGTGAGCGAGAGAACTATTCAAGATAGCCTGTTCCTTAGGGCAGCATTTGCAAAAAGTACGGAGCGTCCTCCCGTTTGGATGATGCGTCAGGCCGGAAGATTTATGCCGGAATACTGGGAAATAAAAAATAAATACTCCTTTCTGGAGATGTGTAAAACCCCTGAGATTGCTGCAGATGTAACCATGCTGCCTGTTGATCTTCTGGACATTGATGCGGCTATTCTGTTCTCAGATATTCTGGTAACAGGTGAGGCAATGGGTGGAGATCTTAGTTTCACCCAAGGAGTAGGTCCTAAATTTTCAAATCCTGTACGAACTAAGGCTGATGTAGATAATCTATTGACAGATGTTGATGACAAGCTGCAGTATGTTGCGGATGCAATTAAGGTTATTCAGCAAAGGCTAAATGGTAAAATTCCATTGATCGGGTTTGCCGGTGCACCATTTACTGTCATGAGCTATTTGGTAGAAGGTGGATCATCAAAGGATTTCAAGCTGACCAAGCTGATGTTGCACAATCATCCGGAGCTTGCTCATACTTTGCTTGCAAAGATCGCCAAAGTAACCGTTGATTACCTGAATCTTCAGATTGCTGCTGGTGTAAATGCGGTTCAGCTATTTGATAGCTGGGCTCTTGCCTTATCCTGGGATGATTATAATGAATTTTCACACCGGTACAATAAACAAATTATTGAAGGACTGAACAGAAGGGATGTTCCGGTAATATCTTTCTGTAAAGGAAGTTCTGTTTTTGCAACAATTATGGCTGAAGGTAAACCGGATGTGGTTTCGATCGACTGGAATGCCGATCTGTTGGATATCAAAAAGAAACTTCCTGCCGGGATGGCCGTACAGGGGAATCTGGATCCGCATATTTTGTATGCTGAAAAGCATGTGATCAAAGAACGGATTCATCGTTTATTCGAGCGGATGCGGGGCGAGGATGGCTTTATCTTTAACCTTGGTCATGGAATTATGCCAGATATTCCGTTTGACAATGTGAAGTATGCGGTGGAGATTGTTAAGGAGTTTAGGTATTAGGGTTGAGGTACGTGGGTTGAGGTCTGATGTTGGAGGTCTGATGTCGGAGGTCTGATGTCTGATGTCTGATGTCGGAGGTCAGAGGTGAGAAGTGCTGCTACTATAATACTACTATAGGGTTTTAAGGATTTTGGTTTTAAGTTTATGTATTATATAATTGATATCTGTAGTTCAGCTCATAGCTCATACTTCAGACATTAGACCTCATGCTTCAATGACGTACCTCTACCTCAAAGCAATTCATATCATCTTCGTAGTCAGCTGGATGGCGGGCCTCTTCTACATTGTACGTCTGTTTATTTACCATGTTGAGGCGAATGAAAGGCCTGAACAGGAACGCATCACACTTCAGAAACAGTTTGAAATTATGCAGCATAAGCTGTGGTATATTATTACCACTCCTGCCATGGTACTTTCGGTATTGGCAGGAATCGGGATGGTCTGGCTGAATCCTGCTTTGTTAAGTATGAACTGGATGTTGGTTAAACTGGGTTTTGTGCTGGGCTTGCTGATCTATCATTTTATCTGTCAGAACATAATAAAACAGTTAAAACAAGGCGTTTTCAACTGGACTTCCACCCAACTGAGATTCTGGAATGAACTGGCAACGATCTTTTTGGTTGCCATTGTCTTTACTGTGATTTTGAAAAGTGCGGTTGATTGGATCTATGGCTTAAGCGGACTGATAGTATTTAGTGTAGTAATCATGTCTGCGGTAAAGGTCTATAAGTATTATCGGATTAAAGAAAATAAAAAATAATTAACGTTGGATCGTAGCCTTTAGATACGGTTCCCCTCTGAATGAAAAGGATTCTCGCTTTAATACTTCTTCTAAATATCTGCCAGAAGGCTGATGCTCAAATACTGAACGACAGTCTGGAGTACCGGATCCGCCCGGATAGTGCCCGGACCGGTGAACTTTACCTAAGTGTTCATAGTTTCAATTACATGCGTAATTATGAGTATTTCAATAAAATACAGGATGGATACACCTTGTTTGGAGCCCAGCTGGAGCCACAACTCGTTTATTATGCTCATTCAAGATTAGCGGTAACTGCAGGTGTACATCTTCGGAAGGATTTTGGTGGAAGAGGTATTTATAGAACGTATCCTTTAATCAGTCTAAAATACCAGCATGGAAATACCACCCTTATAAATGGTGTCCTTGAAGGAAATATTCATCACCGAATGCTTGAACCGATTTATGATTTTGAAAAAAAGATTACCGAGCCTGTTGAATATGGAACTCAGTTTATTATCAAAAGCGAGAATTTATTTCTGGATGCATTTATCAACTGGCAGAAGATGATTTATAAACCGAGTTTAGAGCAGGAGCAGGTACTCGGCGGACTCTCGGCAGAGCTTAATCTGATAAAAAATTCAAGACTGAGTTTATCTGTACCATTACAGTTGACAATTTTCCATCAGGGAGGTCAGATTGATGTAATTGATGAACCATTGCAAACATTGGTCAATTCAGCGCTTGGGTTTAAATTAAAGATTCCCTTTTCAGGATGGGTCAAGGATTTCAGAACAGAAAATTACCTGATTTCTTTCAATGATTTTTCTTTTACAGATCTTCAGCCTTACTCCAGGGGAAATGGCTGGTATCTGAATGCGGGTTTTGGTACCCAAAAGCTGGGGTCATTAATGGGAACTTTCTGGAAAGGAAATGCATTTATTTCAAGTGATGGAATGCCAATTTACCAGAGTGTTTCCCAGCATATCGTTCATCAGGGTTATACTGAAAGGCATAGAAAATTATTTATCCTCCGATATTCCTATCAGCAGAAACTAATCCCAAATCTTTACATGGATTTCCGTTTCGAACCCATGATGGATCTTGGCAGACCTGCAGGATCAAGAAAGATCGAATTTTCCAACTCCTCTTTCCTGATGTATAAACAGGAGTTCAGATTACATAAAGCTAAGGGAAAATAACAGCTGCTAGAGCAATAAGTGCAGGAATCCCCTGAACGTAAACTATTGATTTCTGCACGTTTATTGCCCCATATATTCCTGCAATCAACACACA
>CAMCTU010000085.1 GCA_945878525.1 Sphingobacterium thalpophilum | reverse complement strand
TTAATCGGGTTTGCTAAGGAGCCAACAAGCCTTATGATCGGATCTGCGGTATATGGTATTGCAACCGGAATGTTATCGCCTTCAATCACGGCTTGGATCATTGATTTGAGTCATCCTGATCATCGGGGAAAGGCTGTGGCAACAATGTATATAGCGCTTGAAGCTGGAATTGGACTGGGAGCTTTTTTTGCAGGAACTTTATATATTACAGATGTAAGCATGATTCCACCTATTTTTTATAGTGCCGGTATAGTTACCTTTTTTGGCTTTTTATATCTCCAGATTATTTATAAAAGAAAATTGAGTTAAAATCCGCACATGAACCCCCAGATACTTAAAGATCTTGTGAATGTAGTTATGCCTTTTGGTAAGTACAAGGGTAGGCTTATTTGCGATTTACCGGAATATTATCTGGTCTGGTTTGAAAATAACGGATTTCCGGAAGGCAAAATTGGTATTTTGTTAGCTACGATGTATGAAATAAAGCTTAACGGACTAGAATATTTGCTTAAACCCATTAAGAAATAGTTTTTGGCAGCTTCTGGAGCTAATTTATATACTAATATTATTAGCATCGCTAAAATCTTCCTATATTTGAAGAAATGAGAGCCCTTTAAAAATGTATGCAATAGTCGATATTGAAACAACCGGAGGTCATGCAAGTGCGAATGGTATAACAGAAGTCGCTATTTTAGTGCATGATGGTAAGTTCGTTATTGAACAATTCAAGACTTTAATTAATCCTTTAAAACCTATTCCAATTTATATTCAGGCGCTAACCGGAATAGATGATGAAATGGTTAGTGCGGCTCCAAAATTTCATGAAGTGGCTCATCGTATTTATGAACTTTTACATGATAAAGTATTTGTTGCACATAATGTCAATTTCGATTTTTCCTTTATTCATTTTCATTTGGCAGCCGCAGGTTTTCATTTGCAGACTAAAAAACTTTGTACTGTAAGATTAAGTCGTAAAATTATTCCCGGACTGGCATCCTATAGTCTGGGTAGATTATGTAAAGAGGTTGGAATTGAAATTCAGGACAGACATAGGGCATTCGGTGATGCTCAGGCAACTGCAGAACTTTTTTCGATGTTGATTGAGCAAGATAAAGAGGGTCACATTAGCAAAACTCTGAATCAAAGATCTAAGGAGCAATCTCTTCCCCCACATCTTCCAAAAGTAGATATGGATAAACTACCTTCCGTGCCGGGTATCTATTATTTTCATAATTCCAAGTTAAAGGTTATTTACGTGGGTAAGGCAAAGAATATCCGCAAACGAGTAGCTAGCCACTTTACAAATAATAAGCCAGGAAGACAAAAACAGGATTTTTTGAGGGAAATACATCACATTACGTTTCAGGAATGTGGCACTGAGCTCATGGCATTAATTCTTGAAGCAGTTGAGATTAAGCGATTATGGCCGGCATATAACCGATCATTAAAGAAATTTGAATATGCATATGGTTTATATTCATATGAAGATCAGGGTGGCTATATTCGTCTGGTTATTGATAGAAAGAAAAAATTTTCCCGGCCCCATTATACCTTCAATGGTATTACAGAGGGGTATTCTCTGGTCAAAAGCCTTATTTCGGGATTTAATCTTTGTCCGAAGCTTTGCTTTGTCCAGCGAAACACCGATACCTGCATCATAATCGGAGAACAATCATGCCAGGGAGCATGTGAACAGCTTGAATCCCCTGAATCCTATAATTCAAGAGTAAATTCTGCTTTAAAGAGTTTGTTTACCGTACTTCCAGGTTTTTTGCTGATTGATGAAGGCCGTACATATGAAGAGAGAAGTTGTTTATTGATAGAGAATGGTCAGTTTTTCGGGATGGGATATATTAGTTCTGATATGGCTTATGATGAGATCAGTTTATTAAAACAGCATTTAACACCCTATCCGGAGAATGATTATATCCGAAATATGGTTTTAAATGCAGCACTCAAATTTCCACATAAAGTAAGAGAAATTAGTATAAATTAAAAGGCATTAATTCCTGATTTTTGGACAGTATTTTCAAAATCTTGTCTATATCTGTTTAATAGCTTTTGTATAATTTATTGAACTTAATTGCCTTATAGTCAATGGCTTGTTCTAGATTCATTTTATCTCCAAATTAAATTCAATTAAGTAAAAACAAAACACAATGAAAAAGAAAGTTAACGCTGCAAATACCGGTGTTTATTAGACGTATTTGCATAGATAAGATGTTTGAGCAGACATGCGAACTTTAAAAGATTGGTTTGCATCAATTTCAAATATATCTCCAGCAACGAATCTTTTCCATTCCTCATTGCCTGGTAATAGGGCTTCCAGTTCGCCTTCTATAATCTGCATGGTTTCATGACAGGATGTTCCGAATTCATACTCACCACTATCAATTACACCAATTGTTGATTTTCCTTCAAGAGACTGATAGCCAAGAGATTTTACTTTACCTTCAAAATATTCGTTTATTGTTATCATAAGATATGTTTCTTGGTTGCGAATGTAAAAAAATATTTTATTTCTTGCCCTTCTATAAGCGATCAAGACCCAAAATTGGATTAAATTTGCAAAATATTCAAACCAGTCCAATAATGGATAATGTTGTAGCATTCAAGGGCTTTCTCCTAGTTTTTTCGCAATTTAGATGTTTTAATTTATAAGATTAATGAGGATACTGTATGCTATTCAGGGCACAGGTAATGGACACTTAAGCAGGGCAATGGATGTAATTCCATGTTTGTTGAAGCATGGAGAGGTCGATATACTCGTCAGTGGGATACAGGGAGATCTTGTACTGCCTTATCAGCTTAGATATAAAATGAGGGGACTTAGCTTCATTTTTGGTAAGTCAGGTGGTGTTGACATTTGGAAGACATGCGTAAAATCTAATATCAAAAAGCTTATTAAAGAGATTAATTCTCTTCCGGTGAAAGATTACGATCTTGTAATTAATGATTTTGAACCTGTTTCTGCCTGGGCATGTTATATAAAGGATGTTCCATGCATTGGTTTAAGTCACCAGTCGGCCGTGCTAGCTGAGGAAGCACCGAAAACTGATTATAAAGATATTGTCGGAAAGCTAATCCTCAAAAATTATGCACCAAACACAGTTCAGTATGGTTTTCATTTTAAATCTTATGCTGAAAATATTTTCACACCTGTGATCAGAAAACAAGTTAGATATGAGGAAATCAATAACCAGGGTCATTACACTGTCTATCTTCCTGCTTATGATGATCCGCGTTTGATCGCCACGCTTTCAAAATTCAAAGATGTGACTTGGGATGTATTCTCCAAGCATAATCACAGACCATTCAGAACCAGGAATGTTTCAGTACAACCCATACACAACGAAAAATTTATCAAGAGTATGGCAAATTCAGAAGGAATTCTTTGTGGTGCCGGTTTTGAAACACCGGCCGAAGCTTTGTATATGAAAAAGAAGCTGTTGGTTGTACCTATGAAAAATCAATATGAACAGCAATTGAACGCAGCCGCATTGAGTGATATGGGAGTTCCTGTCATTAAAAATTTAGATGACAGGTTTAACATGGTGATTAATTCCTGGATTAATTCAAATAGAACTGTAGAAGTTGAATATCCTGATATGACACAGAAAATTATCGATCAAATCATAGATAAGCACTATCAGTTTGCAACTGTTAAAGATATTCGTAAATCCGGTTAGTATAAATTAAGGAGACCGTAAAGTTTTTATTATCAAGAGGTTTTGTGATTAAATCCAAAGAGATAATATCTTTCTTGAACCTTTAGATTTAATTTCAGCCTGAAGATTTAACCGAAAAGCGTACTACTAAGGTATCTGTCTCCACGGTCACAGGCTATGAATACGATCAGACCCTCATTCAATTCGGCTGCCAGTCTTATGGCCGCCGTTGCGGCTCCACCACTACTCATTCCTGAAAATATTCCTTCAACTTTTGCAAGTTTTCTGGCCATATCTGTGGCCTCAGCTTCTGAAATATCTATGATGCGGTCGACACGTTCCGGTTCAAAAATTTTAGGCAGGTATTCAATGGGCCAGCGTCGGATACCAGGTATTGATGAGTTCTCGGTAGGCTGACAACCTATGATCTGGATTTCAGGATTTTTTTCTTTGAGGTATCTGGAGCAACCCATAATAGTACCGGTTGTTCCCATAGAACTTACAAAATGAGTAATTTTTTGTTCGGTATCATTCCATAGTTCTGGTCCGGTACTTTTATAATGAGCCAGAGGATTGTCAGGATTTGCAAATTGATTCAATAAAAAGCTTTCACCTTTTGCTGCTTTCTCCTCGGCATAGTCGCGGCATAATTCTATTCCTTCGAGTAAGGTTACCTTGGCTCCGAAAGCTTCCATTGTTAAGGTACGTTCACGGGTTGAATTGGATGGCATAACCAGTTCAATATCAAGATCGAATAAACGCGCAATCATTGCCAAAGCTATTCCCGTATTTCCACTTGTTGCTTCAATTAATCGGGATCCTTTTTTGATGTCACCTCTCTCAATGGCACTTCTGATCATGTTGAGTGCTGCCCGGTCTTTTACACTTCCTCCGGGGTTGTTTCCTTCAAGTTTCGCATAGATCTGAACTTTTGGATTAGGATTCAGTTTTTTAATTTCAACCAATGGCGTATTTCCAACCAGATCAATTATTCCTGCCATTTTTTAGTTGTTTTTGCTTGAATCGCTGGATATAACTACTTCAGAAGTATTATAAACTGATGAACCCGAAGGTATACTTTTAGTTATCCAGACATTTCCTCCTATTATACTGTCATGGCCAATAACGGTTTCACCTCCTAAGATAGTTGCTCCGGAATAAACTACTACCCGGTCTTCAATTGTTGGATGTCTTTTAGTATTAGCCATACTTTTATGCACGCTTAATGCACCAAGTGTGACTCCCTGATACATTTTTACATGATTTCCAATTTCGCAGGTCTCCCCGATAACAATACCTGTTCCATGATCAATATGAAAGTATTCTCCAATCTGTGCAGCGGGATGAATATCAATTCCTGTCTTTGAATGGGCATATTCTGTAAAAATTCTCGGCAGTAAAGGTATTCCCAGATTATAAAGTGCATGAGCCAGGCGGTAAAAGGAAATTGCATAAAAACCTGGATATGCCCGAATTACTTCAAACTCACTTTTGGCTGCAGGGTCGCCGTCAAAAATTGCTTTTATGTCTGTATTCAATAAACGGAATAATTCAGGAACCTGTGCAAAAAAGTCCTTTGCTAATTTTAAATTATCACAGTTAATGCATGCCTTTGTAGCTTCCATCATGTGGTAAAGTTCAGCCTCCAGTCTTTGAAACTCACGCTTTAATTCATCAACAGAATTTAATGTTCGTTTGGATTGTTCAGGATAAAGTAATCCAAAAAGTTCAAGTGCCCAACGTGAGATTTCCTTGTTTGAAGGAACAGCATCTGCATCTTGTTGTTTTTTGAAAATATGATTTAAAAATTCTTCGTTCATCTTAGATTAAACCCTTAACTCTTCAATTCTTAACAATACAAGTTTAACTAAAAGAATGATGTGAGTTTGTAAAAAACATAGCACAATCTAATAATTAGTTAATTTAACATGAACTTGACATAGTATTTAAAAACCGCATACCTGCCGGACGGTAGGCAGGGAAACATAGCCTTTTATAGTTTATAAGCCATGTGTCAGACACATATAGCCTTGAAGCTTCGCTTCAATCTATTTGGTTAACTCTTAATTTTTAGATGATTTAATATCGAACTTAGCTTATGTATTGAATATATGAAACAAACTTCAAATACTCCGGTCAATTTCAATATCGTATTTATCTAACAGACCTGAAATTTCTGAAATCGAAAATTTCGCCTTCCTGATTCTGTTGATCTCAGGATCAATAGAGTAATTAAATGAAGTACGGAAATCTGCTTTTTCAAGGATTGTGTTTTCAAATAATGCTCCTTCTAAATCACAGTTTTCAAAAATAGAACCGCTTAAATCACATTCAGAAAAATCTGACTCTTTCAGGGAGGAGTTTTTAAAACTTGTTTTTTTAATTTTTGTACTGTAAAAAGAAGAGTGATCAAGCTGACAGTCTTCAAATGAAAAGGCCAATCCAAATTCATTGCAGTGTTCAAAATGAAGTCCTAACATTTTACATTCTCTAAACACGATATCCCGAATTGCAGTTCTTTCGAGTTTGGCCAGACTCAAATTGCAGCTGATAAATTCACATTCAATAAATTTTATATCAGAAAGCCTAACGTTTGAAAAGTCGCATTGCTTAAAAATACAATGTTCATATTCCCCACGTTCAATGGGTATCTCATTGAACTTTATTCTTTCAAAGGTTTTGTCAACTATAAAATCCATTAATGCAAGTTTTCCTTTTGAACTAGCGGGTTAACTGATGTAAACTGAAAACCTCTGCCGGACTACCTATTCCAGCTTTATTTAAAATCTCAAGTATTTTTTTAAATGGTTCAGAATTGCCTGCAATGTTTGAAAAATATACAATGGATGTTTTCTGTTCAGGAATATTGATGGAATACGTGCTAAAGCCACAAGTACTGCCAGAATGAAAAAGTGCCGGAATGCCTTTATCAAAATAAAACCAACCTGGACCGTAATAGCTGCTGGTTACTTCTTTAATTGAAATATTTAATTCTGATATTACTGAAGGCATATCGACCAGAGTATTATTCCAAATCCCATGAGTCCATTTTTTATAATCCTTTAATGAGCAATAAACGCCACCATCGCCTTTGATTGCGCTGGTAGAACTTTGATCATTTGGATAGATCCTATTATCCTTATCCAGAGCAAAACCCATTGAACGATGTGGTATTTTCACAGCAGATTCATAAACAAAAGAGTTTTTCATTTTAAGCGGATTAAAAATTCTTTCTTTCATGAACTCTGGAAAGGATTGTCCGGAGACCCTTTCTACGATTAGAGCTAATAAAGCATAAGCAGAATTACTGTATCTGAACTGGCTGCCCGGATTGAAATAGGTCTTTTGCTCTGTTTTTAATATGTTTAATACATCCTTATCCAATAACTGTATGTTACTTTGATTGTCCATAATCTCCTCATAATCAATTATTCCGGATGTATGGGTTATTAAGTGCCTTAAAAGAATTTTACGACTGATTTCCACAGGTAGCTCAGGAAAGAATTTAGAAATAGGTTCATCAAATGAGAGCTTCTGATCTTTTTCCAATAATACTATGCACATAGCTGTAAATTGTTTTGATACTGAAGCAAGCCTGAAATTAGTCTTGGAATCAATACTCTTATTACCAACCACATCTGCTAATCCAAAGCCCTTACTGTAAACTGTATTCCCATTTGTTTCAACGTATAATGCGATTCCGGGATTACCTGGATTAATACTGTTATGGAGTACAGAATCCAGACGTTCCTGCAGTTGTGCAAATGCAGAACAACCAATCATAAGTATGAAAGTGGTTAAAAGGTATTTCATTTTATTACTAATTATACTATCTAAAATTTTAATGATTAAATCAGAAGCAGATATCCCTGAAAATTCAATGATATATTTTAACCCTTTATCCATTTGAGCAATTTCTCGAGGTCTTCAGGGGTGTCAATAGCCTGACTTTCTTTATCAGTAATTGCTGCGTGTATTCGGTATCCGTTTTCAATCCAGCGTAATTGTTCCAGGGCTTCAGCGGATTCCAGGGTTGATAAGGGTAGATTACTCAGAATTTTTAATGTTTCTGTTTTGAATCCGTAGATCCCAATGTGCTTGTAAAATGTATATTGTTCAATCCAGTTCTCTTTTGCTTTGCCTCTGAGAAATGGAATCGCAGTTCGGCTAAAAAGTATGGCCTCACTATTTTTATTGAGTATTACTTTTGGAGTATTCTCATTAAATAGTTCATCATTTGAGCCGATTTTCTTTACGAGTGTTGCTATAGAAGCTTGTGGATTTTCAAAGCATTTGCACAATAGATCAATTTGATCCGGATTGATCATCGGCTCATCTCCCTGAATATTAATAAGAATATCAAATTCAGGGTAATTATCCGCCACTTCTGCACATCGGTCGGTACCACTTTGGTGTTTGTTTGACGTAAGGGTAACATTTCCTCCAAATAATCTCACATGATCAGCAATTCGCTGATCATCAGTGGCTACTATTAATTTACTTATTGAAATTGATTTAGAGCATTGCTCGTAAACCCGCTGAATCATGCTTTTACCGTCAATATCTACCAGGGGCTTTCCGGGAAAGCGGCTGGAATCATAACGGGCCGGGATAACTCCAATTACATTCATTGTCAATAAAATAGTTTCAAGCGGTTTAAAATAGTCCGTGAATTTCTCGCTCGATACTGTTTATAACAAATCCCAGATCTTCAGGTTTATTGGCAAAATCAAGTTTGTCTTTATCCAGAATCAGTAATTTACCCTGAGTATAAGAGTCTATCCACTTTTTATATTTTTCGTTTAATTTGGAAAGGTAATCTAGTCTGATTCCCGCCTCATATTCCCTGCCTCTACGCTGAATATTATTAACCAGGGTTGGTACAGAGGCTTTGAGGTAAATCAACAGATCAGGAGGTTTTATAAAAGAGGTGATGTTATCAAAAATTGAACGGTAATTATCATAATCTCTTGAGGTCATTAGACCCATGTCATGAAGATTTTCTGCGAAAATATATGCATCTTCATATATGGTTCGATCTTGAATGATATTACGGTTTTCAGTTTGCAGTTCAAGAATTTGTTGGAACCGGCTATTCAAAAAATAAATCTGCAGATTAAAACTCCAGCGTTTCATATCACTGTAGAAATCTTCCAGATAAGGGTTGTTTTCCACAGCTTCAAACTGAGCTTCATAACTCAAATGTTTTGCAAGTAATTCTGTTAGAGTAGTTTTTCCTGCTCCTATATTTCCAACGATAGCTATGTGCATGTAGTTTTGAGTAATGGCAAAGCGATGGCCGCCAAGCGTGTCTGAAAATACAAATAGTTTTTTTAATCAAGTTAAAATTAAAAACTTTTAAATCCTATAATTTGTCGAACTTCCTGAATTGTTTTAGAAGCACTCTCGCGAGCCTTGATCGCTCCAAATCTTGCAACTTCCCTTAGATAAGTCTCATCCCTGGCAATTTCTTTAATTTTCTCACGTATTGAAGCTGTTGAAAGAATCATGTCTTCGGCAAGTTGCTTTTTGAAGTCTCCATATCGTATGGTACACTGATTGTAAAGGGAATCAAAATGATCATAAGTATCTGATGATGAAACTATTTTCATTAAATCAAACAGATTTTGGATAGCTTCTGGTTTTTGCTGATTTTCTTCACTTGGTCCTTCGTCACTCACAGCCCGCATTACTTTTTTACGGATTATCTCAGGCTCATCAGATAGATAAACAGCGTTAGCTTCGCCTTCTGATTTACCCATTTTACCCTTTCCATCAAGTCCGGGCACTTTAACCAGCTTCTCAGTAAAATTAAAAGCAAAAGGTTCAGGAAAATATTCTGTTTTGTATAGTCTGTTAAAACGATTTCCAAAAGTCCTGGACATTTCAAGATGCTGCTCCTGGTCTTTTCCTACAGGAACCTTAGTCGCTTTATGAATAAGAATATCTGCAGCCATAAGCACAGGATAGGTTAATAAACCTGCATTAACATTGTCTGGTTGAGCACGAACCTTATCTTTAAATGAGGTACTTCTTTCGAGTTCCCCCAGATAGGCATTCATATTCAGATAGAGGTATAATTCTGCAATTTCAGGTACATCAGATTGAACATAAATAGTTGCTTTTTCAGGATCAATACCTGCGGCGAGATATTCTACCAACACCTGCTTAACATTGCTGTGTAGGTCTTCGGGAGTTGGGTGGGTGGTCAGGGAATGATAGTCTGCAATAAAAAAATAGCAATTATATTCCTTCTGCATTTGAACAAAGTTCTTCACAGCGCCATAGAAATTACCTAAATGCAGTTTACCGGTACTGCGAATACCACTTACAACAGTTTCCATAAGCGGCAAAATTAAGGATTTTTTCTGAACTAAGGCCGACCTTTGTAAAACCAGCGACAGCCTTAAAACATCAAATGAATTTTCTATTTTTGAGGTAATGAAAAGGCTGCTAAAAAGTATTCATCTTTATTATTTTCAGATTACGCTTGCATTGATTTTTTCAACTTTATATCCTGCTATATTCTATTTTTCGCGGAATCCGGTGAAGTTTCATGCAATGAATAGGTTGAGATTATATTTCAGTTATTTAAGCGCGTTATTTTCAGGTTTCGGCTTTCGCTATACCTTTGAAGAAAAGATTGACTGGACAAAAAATTACATTATTTGTGCTAATCATACCTCTAATCTTGACATAACAGCCATTATTCTTCTTGCCAAACGTAACTATATATTTCTGGGTAAAGACGAATTGTTGAAGAACTTTATTACCGGAATTTATTTTCGGACTATAGATATACCATTAAAGCGGGATAGTATGATGTCGGCCTTCAAAGCGTTTAAAAAGGCAGGTGAAAACTTAAAGGCAGGTAAGCACTTGGTGATTTTTCCGGAAGGCATGATCAGTGAATCTTATCCCCCGGTGCTACAACCATTCAAGAATGGTCCATTCAGACTGGCAATTGAAAATGGGGTGCCTATTTTGCCTGTTACAATTACTAATAATTGGAATTTGATGTGGGATGATGGAAAGAAATATGGAAGTACTCCGGGTATTTGCGATATTTGGGTACATGCTCCAATCTATACCAATGAAATGGAGGAAACAGATGCTGATAATTTGAAAGATAGCGTTTATCAAATTATTAACAATTCTCTCGAGAAGTATCAAAATCGTTAAAATATTTTAACCAAGCACTTGTTTAGACCATATTAAATTAAATAGAAGTATGATAGTAAATCTGGATATGATCGATAAAGTTGCTCATCTGGCAAGGCTTGAAGTAAAGGAAGATGAAAAGCAGGGCTTGATAGACGACATGAATAAAATTCTTGCATTTATGGATAAACTCAATGAGGTTGATACCGAAGGTGTTGATCCTTTGGTTTATATGAGTGATGAAGTTAATGTTCTCCGGGAAGATATTGTAAAACATGAAATTACTAAGGAAGAAGGTTTGAAAAATTCCCCAAAGCAGGATGGAAATTTCTTTAGGGTAGCAAAAGTGATTAATAAACCTTAATTTGAAGGAAGTTGTAACAATAGGTTCATCCCGGTAGTCTAAACGAAAAAAAAAATGGCCAAAGATCCTCTTATTACTTTAGTAGATATCGGAAGGAAATATGTAATCGGTGCAGAAACTATTCACGCACTGAAATCCGTAAGTCTGACCATTGAAAAGGGTGAATTCGTAGCCCTGATGGGTCCTTCTGGGTCGGGTAAATCAACTTTAATGAATATTTTGGGATGTCTGGATACACCAACGAAAGGCACCTATATATTAAATGGAAATCAGGTGAGTGAGATGAGCGATAGTGAACTCGCTGAGATAAGAAACAAGGAGATTGGTTTTGTTTTTCAAACCTTTAATTTATTGCCTCGATCCTCATCCCTTGAGAATGTAGCCCTGCCTCTTGTGTATGCTGGTGTTGGACGAGTTCAGCGTGAAGACCGTGCTCAAAAGACTCTTGAAAGTGTAGGTTTAGGAAACAGGGTTCATCACAAGCCAAACGAACTTTCAGGTGGGCAGCGTCAGCGTGTGGCAGTTGCACGTGCACTGGTAAATAATCCTTCAATCATTCTGGCTGATGAGCCGACAGGAAATCTTGATACGAAGACCTCTGTTGAAATTATGGGCTTGCTTGAAGAAATTCATTCTAAAGGGAATACAATTATACTTGTAACTCACGAAGAGGATATTGCACAGCATGCTCACAGAATTGTACGCATGCGGGATGGATTGATTGAGAAGGATTACTTGAATACCAATATTAAATCTGTATCTCCACGTTTGGCTGATATGAATGATAAAGGATCTGATTTTGAGAAGATAGAATAGGAGTTGTAGGTTGTAGGTT
>CAMCTU010000084.1 GCA_945878525.1 Sphingobacterium thalpophilum | reverse complement strand
GCTTTTCCGCGGACCAAATTAGTTTGGTTACTCAAAAGAATAACATTCTCTAATATGGAAATAGACTCGGTATTCCCGACACCTCCAAGAGCTGTTAATAAAGAGTTAATACGATTTGAATCAGAACCGTTCAACACCTTATTCAGTGCAGAAATTCCTTTTAACTCCAATAATAATCTGGCAGCATCGACACCAATCTGTTCATTTGATTTTGCGATAAGCAATTCAAGCAGGTTTGTAGTTTCACTTTGTAGTTGATACTTTCTTACCAAATCCACATACTCAACCTTACCTGAAACAGCTTCTAAAACATCCATTAAGGTTTTGTTTATCTGGGGAGATTTTTTTACATCTTTTGGATCCAGATGGCTTAAAATCAGACTTTTAAACTCAATATTTTCTGTCGGATTATCTGCGATCATTTTGGTCAGAGTGTTGGATTTGTAAGGTCCGGTTTGAAAGTCGAATGCTCTGAAATAGCGTAATCTGGATTTAAGTTCTGTCTGATTATCAGAAGCCAGTTGCGCCAATAGTGGAAGGGTCTTTTCAGTACGTGCACGCCAAATAATATCTCTACCTCCAGGATTGAGTAATGGAGTCTTATTTAGCTTTAGATAGGCTTCAAAGAAACTATCCCATTGTTTGTCTGCACCAATACCTAGTGCTTCTAAATACCATCTGTCCATGCCATCATGCTGAATGGCTAATTTAGCCCATAATTCAGGGGCTTCGATGGATTTATTATGTCTTAAGGCTAAAATTAATTCTCTTCTGACCTGTGGATCCTGGTCATTAACTAATTTTTTCACAAGGGGGATAAGATCCAATTTTAATTGTCTGGCTGCCCTTAAGCCTGTTATTCTGATGTCAGGATTAGAATTTGTTATTGCCTCATTGATGTATTTCTTCCCGGATGGCATTTTTACTAACACCCAAAATGCTCTGGCTCGCATCCTTGGATTTGCTGAACCTCTCCATAATTTTTCAAGAGATGGAACAGCCTTTTTACCCATTTCATTCAGGGCTAGCCATGCATGTCTTCTGACTGCAAGATTCGGATTCTGTAGTGCATTAATAGCTCCTTTTGGAGTGCTATAATCTTGTAATGGAATTTTATATTCTGAAGCGTCAGGTGCAATTCTGTAAATACGGCCTCTTTGTAAATCCCCAACTCTGTGACCTCCAACTCCCGGATCGTACCAATCAGCAACAATAAGTGATCCATCCGGAGCAATACAAACATCCGAAGGACGGAACCATTGGTCATTTTCTCCTTTTAAAATATTAATAATTCCTGCAGAATATCCGGCTCCATCTTTCTTAACAGGATATGCCCGGACCACATTAGGACCGGGATCTGAGTGAATTATTTGATTTTGAAAAGGCTCTGGAAGTAATGAACCTTCATAAAGTAAAATCCCTGTTGGAGAACCTGCTCCTGTTTGCAACAGATTCGGTATTACTCCGGGGTCATTTAAGTGCCAATGACGTAGGGGAATAGAATCTTCAAGATTGGTTCTTTTTGCCTGCCAGCCTGCGCCGGTCATTTCATCTTTGTAGCCATAGTTTCCATAATCCATAACATAGTTAATCCTGACACCACGGTTGCCATCATCATCATTGTCACTTTGCCAGATTGTACCATAGCTATCCACTGCGAGCTCAAAATTATTTCGGAAATTGTGTCCCAGACATTCTACATTTGAACCATCCTGATCAGACCGGAAAACCATTCCCTCGCGGTACTTTCCAGGCCCAATTTCATCTCCATCCTGATCTAACACAACCTGATTATTTTTATCCTTTAAAGTTTGTCCTGAATTGCCAAAATTGAAATAAAGTTTGCCATCAGGTCCGAATGTAAAAGAATGCATACCATGGTCATGCTGCTCCCCTCCAATACCCTGGAAGAGTATTTCTTTGCGATCTGCTTTATCATCACCATTATCATCATGGAATATCCATACGTATGGGCTTTGAGATATAATTACCTTGTTACCCAAAACTGATATTCCCAAGGGGGCATTTATTTCAGGACCTTGGTAAAAAACCTTACTGCTTTCGAGTAGACCATCTCCATTTTTATCCTCTAGGATTAAGATCCGATCACCCTCAGTCCTTGGTTGATTATTGTTGATTTTAAAGCGATAATTATAAGCTTCAGTTACCCAGACTCTTCCACGTTCATCCACATCAATATTTGTTGGATTTACTAATGTTGGTTCAGTTGCCATAGTTTGGATTTTCAAACCAGCACTGATGTAAAGGCCTTTTAAAGCATTTGAAGAAAGACGTTTCTGGTCTTCAGTCAGTAAGGTATCAGACAGGTTATAAACCTGTTTAGAACTTGCAGAACTACAAGCCTCGATAAGCATCATACTTGATATTGCCAACAATACCACTATAACTAAAACAAGATTTTTCTTCATATCTTTTCTTTTTTTTGCCTTATTGTTTGATCATAATTTTGCGGTATTCTACTTTCATTGGTGGCCCAACATGAACCTGAATTCCTAACAAACCTTTAGACTTTCCATTAACTAGGTCATTATCTATAACCTCACTCATCAATACTCCATTGATATAATGTTTCAAACTATTTCCTTTTGCTACCAGTCGGCAGGTATTCCAATCCTCACTTTTAATTTTTTGTAATAAGGCATCAGATTCACCTAAAGAACCTGCAATAGTTAAATCAGTCCATGCATTATTTTTAATTTTTGATTGTATCAAGCCAACGGAGTTTGTTGCATTTTGAGCACTTATTTCTGTCTTTTGCCCTCTGTAGGCTAGGGTAGTTCTTCCACGCTCTTCATAATTTTGGCCTGTATACCGGTTTGCTCCATCAATATCTAACTGATAACCTTTTAAAGCAAATGGGATATCTTTTAGTTCTTCACTCCGGTAATTGATTCCACTATTGCCTGCCGGAGTGATTTTGAACTCTAAAGTAAGTTCAAAATCAGCAGGCGTTCCACCCCGCCAAATCAAAAATGAATTACGTTTAAGTAAGGTAGCTGGCGTTATTTCTCCAACAATATTACCGTTTTCAACCCTCCAGTATGTCGGATCACCTTCCCAGCCATTGAGTGTCTTACCATCAAAAATTTGAACAAAGCCTTTTTGTTTGGTCCCAGTAATATCAACCATTTTATAACCTGCAAGGATTATAAAAAGCGGGAGAATTCCCATGAATAGATATCCTTGAATTGAATTATATTTCTTGAACATGGTCAATAACTATAAAATGGTTTAATATTTAATGATTAGATATTCTGAAAACAAAATTGCCTAGATAGTTTTCCAGCTTCTTGAATTCGCAGAATCAATTACTGCTTCACATACTTTTTGAGTTTCCAGAGCTTCTTTAAAGGTTGGAGAGCAGGCCTCACCAGTTTCCAGACATTTCAGAAAATCAGCTACCTGATGCACAAATGAGTGTTCGTAACCGATTGAAAGTCCCGGAACCCACCACTTGTCCATATAAGGCTGATCACCATCAGTTACATGAATGGAACGCCATCCACGAACGATTGAATCATCAGCATGATCAAAATATTCCAGACGATTCAGGTCGTGTAAATCCCAGCGAATGGAAGCATGTTCACCATTTATTTCAAAGGTGTATAATGCCTTATGCCCCCTGGCATATCGCGTAGATTCAAACAGCCCCAGGGATCCGTTGTTGAAGTGACAATGAAAAATACAGGCATCGTCAATCCCTACTTTTTCCTTTTTACCTGTCAACTGATGCATGCGTTCCTTAACAAAAGTTTCAGTGAGTGCAGATACATCTTTGATACCTCCGTTTAACCAAATGGCAGTATCAATACAATGTGCGAGCAGATCGCCTGTAACACCGGAACCTGCAGCATCAACATCAAGGCGCCACAGACCTTCACCACCCTGAGGAAGATCAGCATTGATTGTCCAGTCTTGCAGGAAGTTAGCCCTGTAATGAAATATTTTGCCCAGTTTGCCTGAATCGACAATTTGTTTAGCTAAAGTGACAGCAGGCACACGGCGATAATTATACCAAACTGTATTGGCTACACCTGTTTTTTCAATCGCCTCTACCATCGCTACTCCTTCCGCTAAAGTCCTTGAAAGAGGCTTTTCGCACAAAATCATTTTGCCAGCAGCAGCCGCAGCGATAGCAATTTCGGCATGCATATTATTTGGTGCACAAATGTCAACCGCATCAATATCATCACGTGAAATCAATACTTTCCAATCTGTCTCAAATGATTCATAGCCCCATTGTTCAGCAAATGCCTGAACTTTTTCTTTACTGCGGGAGCAAACTGCTTTTAAAACCGGACGATATTCCAGTTCAGGGAAAAAATCACCAACTCGTTTGTAACCGTTTGAATGGGTCCGGCCCATAAAGCCACATCCAATTAACCCGATTCTTAATTCTTTTTTGTTAGCCATCGTTATATTCTGAAAAATTCCATTAATTGATTAAGACCAGCTGTTCAAATTGCGAACTTTGATCATTGCAGCCAAAATATCATTCCATGTTTTTTGTTGCTCCAAAACAGCATTTGGGAACATGCAACCATCCCAGCAGATGTGTTTAAAGGCTTTAGTCAATTCTCCGTTTTCATTCCTAAGCCAATGTCCGGCATCAATTGCAATATCCAATTTACCATTTGGATCTGTAGCCTGACAATGTCTTCCGGTTTTATCATGTGAACCTGATCCATAGGCTGTTCCATCATTCTGGGCTACGTGAAAATCTAAAGTCCATGGACGTAATGCTGCAGTTAATTTTTTTAGACCTTCTGTCAGCGCTTCACGGTCATCCCACTGATAATCTAATGGTAAAATACGGTCCTCAGGTGAATTATAGCCAAGGAGATACAAAAATGTGTGCGACATATCTGCCTGAAAACCAATATTCGGACGATCAACAGCTTCCAGAGTATCAAGCATTGCTTTCCAGCTATGCATTCCTCCCCAGCAAATTTCACCTTCCGCAGCAAGTTTTTCTCCATAATCAGCTGCCACATCACATGCTTCACGGAAGGTCTGTGCGATAAGCTTGGTATTATTGACAGGATCTTTTGCCCAGCTTTCAACCGAGCTGGCCGAATCAATACGAACTACACCATATGGTCGCACACCCATTTCTTTAAGTTTTTGACCATAGATACATGATTTACGTACCTGATCAACAAAATTTGCACGGTCTTCTTTGGAACCCATGGCAGGTCCGCCCCAGATTGGCGCTACCAAACTTCCGATAACTAAATTATGTTTACTTACCTGATCAGCAAGTCTTTTAATACCATCCAAATCATCTAAATTGATTGAAGGGTCAAAAAGACCAACGTCAACACCATCGAACTTTACACCATCTACTTCTGCAGCTGCAGTCATCTCAAGCATTTTTTCTAATGAAATTGGTGGTTCTGAATCAGGACCTTTTCCCACAATGCCAGGCCATGTAGCATTATGAAGTTTTGGATAATTATTCTCAGTCATATTTAAATTTTTTAATAATTACAAAATAAGATCCGGGTTTTCCGGACCGAAATGTTTCAGTATTACAATCGGGTCGTTTTTTGATGGGTTACTAATAACCACGCCGTCTTTTGCTGCTTTTTCAGTCACAAAAAACTCATCGTTAGTTAATTGTCCGTATCTGATCAAAGATGGAGTTTCAATATCCCAAACTCCAAATTTGCCATGCCCTTGCATTACAATCATACCATAACAGGCATTATCTTTAATTGTAACAGTTTGACCAGGTAATACGGTTAGTTCTTTTGCGCTGAAAGCTGCTGACAGGTAGCAGATCCAGTTTTCAATATATCCTTCAGATTTCATTTCATCTAAAGGTCTTACAGGTTTTGGAAGCATAAACCGGGTCTCCAGAATATTCGGATTTACGTTCAAATCCCAGTCGATTACTTCCATTAACTGGTCATAATCTCCGATTCTGTCTTTTGGGGTTCCATTCCATAGTAATTCCTCAGGAATGATTGCCTCATTTACAAGCGACTGATACATCGCGAAAACATCCGATGCCTTTTGTGGCTCATAAGTACACATACTCCCGGGTGCATGAAGCATTCCCGGAGGCACATCCCATCCTGTACCGGGTTCAAGTTTAAATGCCTGAGAATAGGTAGTAAGTTTATTGTCTCCTTTTGTAAAATTCACCAGGCATTCACGGATTTGGGCTTTGGTAGTTCCAGGGGCAATGCCAAAAAAAGTATAAGGGAAATCCCCGCCGTGATTGTTTAGTTGTGGAGGGAAATAGTAAGCTTCCGGTTTTCCCTTTTGACCTATTTTAGCAGCATGCTCATCATTGTGATGAATATGATGGGGAAGTGGCCCCATATTATCGAAGAACTTGGAATACATCGGCCAGCTTTTGTGTTCATTCCAGAGACGATCCCCAATAATTTCGCCTTGGAGCTCATCAATTGTATCTTTTAACAAAAATTGTTCGTCTTTTCCTCCTTCGTTGTATACTACCAGACTTAAACCTTCATTTTTTCCGGTGAGAGGTCCATTTTGTGCAGGTGTGGTAGAAGATAACCATCGTTCATCAATACCTCCACGCTGCCCGCCAAGTACATAATAATCATCCGGATGTAACTTGATTCTTCTTCCCGGCACGCAAAACGATCTGGGAACCCAGGTTGGTGCCAGTCTCAGAATTCCTTTTCCTTGTTCTAATGCTTTCTTTGCTAAACTCATATTTTAATTGAAATTGTAATGCAGGCAAATTTATCAGCCTAATTTATTAGTTAAAACTTCTATTTCTAATTCATATTTTCTTTTTTCGCCTGGCGCAAGCATAATCAGTTCATTCTGTTGCCTAGCGCGGCTTTGACCTACCGGTGGATTTGTACCTGGTTCCAGACCCACCGTATATTCACCTTTTCCATAATGCAACCAATTTGACAAATAGGGTAATTGTTTTTTCTTGAATCTTAAATTTAGGTTAAGTCCGATTTGCGGATTTTCAAGTCCGCACCTGCAAAACCCAGCATCATCAGATTCAATGTCGATAAATGCTACTTCTTCTCCAGATCCATTATGTTCATCCAAAGGAGCAGGACAAATATGGAAATCATTCCCCTCTCTGAATAGTTTATTTGGATTACCATCACGCGGGATCCATTTGCCATCCCAATGAATTTTGGTTCCCTCATCTACCAGGGGCCAGCCTAAATTGCAGTGGTATAAAATCATGTGAGGTGCATCTGTATTTCCACGATTAATTACTTCATCTTCAATGCGTATTGTTGACTTCCCCAAAGTTGCAGAGATGGTACGCCTTAATTCCAATCTGTTTCCCAATGCCTGCGATTCCCTGATGATCCCGCTTATGCTCATTTCCATATTGCCCGAAACTGGATCAGGTTGTATAAGCGAGATTAGTTCTGCCGGAGTGTTGCTTATGAGTCCATGCACTCCACGCTCGCCATATTCATCCTTCTCAGGGCCGCCAACATGGCTGAGTCCGCAGGTAACCATTAATCCGCCACCAAAAGTTCTGAGCCAGTCGATTCCTTTATCTGCTAATGGCTGTGCTGTGCTTGTTCCTGCATGACTGATCCATGCAAGGCTATGTTCATAATAAAAGGCATCAGCAATATCCATTGCCCGGTCGATTACTACCTTAAACCGGAGGCCTGACCCGGTATTGAACCAGGCAATACGCGTTCCTCGCCCTGCTCCATTATCCAGAACTGAACTTTCAATACCTCCCAGTTGAGCGGTATTAGAAATTTTATTATGCCAGGCAGCTTGGTTCAAAATTCTAATCGTTTTGAATTGTGATTGTCTTATTTACTTTTTGGTTTGTAGATCTGGTGATCTTTATTTGATCCCGAAATCAGGTAAGCCATCAGGTCTTTTAGTTCTTCTTTGTTGAGTCCGTTGACCATACCAGGGTACATGGATGATACATCTGAAACCCGGGTTCTCACCACTTCATTCTTAATAACTTCACGCAAAGTTTGCGGTGCGAAAGGATTTTGAGAAATATAGTATTTTTCAGAATCCTCATTTTTAAGTCTGCCGGTTACCGAACCGCCATTTTTTAAGTAAAAAGAAGTGTAAGCATATTGATCAGATATAACCTTGTTGGGCTCAAGGATAGATTCGAGAATATCCCGTGCAGAGAAACGGGTTCCTAGTTGGGTAAGAGCCGGACCAACAGCACCGCCTTCACCTTTCATGTTGTGGCAGGAGAGACAACGGGTTGCTCCAAACAGCATTTTACCTTGATCAAAGTTTCTGTCCGTAGAGTCCTTTTGTATAAATTCCAGCGCTTCGTCCATTTTCCAGTTTCTTCCCGGACCCTTGGGACTTCCCAGGCTTGCTAGTTTCATCCCGTTGGTGGTCAATAATTCATTACCCGAGATCTTATTGTAATGGTCGAATTGATCTTTTGGCAGATTTGCCAGCGCTGTTTTACGTGCTTTGTCTATAAAACCAATAAAGCTATTACCTCCATTATAACCAAATGCTGAATAATACCATTTGAAATATTTTTCCTTTAATGCTGTTGTCCAGCCATTTTTTGCTTCACTTAATGCAGTTACATAATAAATTTGCTGAGCAGGAGGAGTTTTAGCTAACATACCTGCAATATCAAGTCCGTATTGAGGATTACGTAAAATCAGGTCTGAAGACTGCATGAAAGATTTTTGATCATCCACATCTTGTACCACCCCTTCAAGCAAAGTAAGTGTTTTTTGAACGACGGATGGATCATCTAGAGCCACTAAAATCTTACTGAAAGATCGGTTCAATTCATTGCTTTTAGCTGGATAGAATTGATTCAGGTAAGTACTTAATTTATTTTTTTCGGCATCAAAAGGTTTCCCCATTCTCGAAATTATTAATTCATAGGCTCTTAAAACATCTATTTGCTGGGATTCGGGTAATGAATTGTAATTTATTTTCATGAGTGCGTTGATCATTCGGACTTGCAAACCTCTGTTTCCGGTTCTTGCCATTGCGATCATTGCCTGAGTTAGTATCTGAGGGTCTTTTTCTATAAATGCTTTTTCCTGCCATTGATTAAGAGGCTGATGTTCCATGGCGATTCGAGCAGCATATCTGATGTATCGATCCTTATTTTTAAGGTTAGGCCAGGCCAGCGTGATGGCTTTTGCATTCGGACCAGTATGAAAGGTTTCCAATTGTCTTCTTAAATTGCGGGCCTGAAGCACATTAGGAGCAGTTTTTGTGATTAATGGAGTGTTTGGCAAAGTATTTTCGCCATAATAAACACGGTATAGATCTGAATCCAATCTTCGTCCGCCGGTTAAAAAATACATAGCCCCATCAGGTCCGATGATACCATCTGTTAATGGAAGTGGTGCTCCTGAAATAAATTCTTCGGCTGTTGCTTTGTATGAAGATCCACTCGGACTTAGTTGAACGGCATAAATAATACCGAAACTCCAGTCGAACGCAAACAGTCCTCTCCGGTATTTTTCTGGAAACCGGGCGTTGTTCCCGCTAAATAGACTGGTAGGAGAGCCTTGTCCAATATTTAATATTGCCGGAAGGTTGTCTGGATAAGCAGGCGACCATTTGCTATTTCCCGTGCGCCATCCAAATTCGCTTCCACTTGTTGAATGACTGATTCGGGTCGGACGGTACCATGGCATCCCAAAATCCCATTCCATATCAGCATCATATACAAACATATCTCCAACTTCATTAAAGGCAAGGTCGAATGCATTCCGGTAACCTGCGCTGATTAATTCCCAGTTTGTTCCTTCCGGATTAATTTTAACAACAAATCCTCCCGGTGCATAGCGATCATTTGCATGTCCGTTCGGATCTTTTATTAGTGGAAATAAATTATCCTCTTTCCAGGTTTCAGGTAAACGGTATGCCTCCATTTTCGGAACATCCACATGATTACCTGCTATGAGATGAATTGATTTTTTATCTGGAGAGACGACCATACTGTGCGGTCCATGTTCACCGCCCGGAGTTACCAAATCTTTAAGTAAGGTAATTTGATCGTATTGATCATCATTATCAGTGTCCTTAAGTCTGTATAGCCCACTGTCTTTGGCCATAGAGGTATCACTTTTATGATTTACCATTACGTAGAGGCTATTGAATGCATAGAGTAATCCCTGAGCATAGCCCATTTTTATTTTGACTTTAGTAGTATCACCTGCAATTTTGAGATCCAGTTTTTCTACAATCACTTTAGATTTAACTGCTTCGGTACCAATAGGGGGAATGGTTAAACGGTATAAATAGCCGTACTGATCGCAGGCAATCATTCGGCCTTTATGATCGAAGGTCATGGCTACCCATGAGCCATTTTTACTTTCCGAAGGACTGTATAAATGCTCTGCCTTAAAATTGGGCTGTAATTTAAGTTTTTCCACTTTTGGATCCAGCTCTCTGACTCTGTTTTTCTTGGTTTCTTTTACATTATCAATAAAAGACATTGCAAGGAAAAAGATAATTGACAGCAATCCTGCCAGTTTTAAGTACCTGTTACGTTTCATAATTTTATGTACTGCTATTTTTAAAGTATTTTAAATATAAAATTGATTTTCTTGATGGATATTTTTTTTTAGGGTTTCTCATTAAAGAACACGTATAATCCATCTTTTCCTGCCACCACTATGTCTTTCCTGCCAGTTTTGTGAAGATCTGCAACCCTGAAAAAGATACCTGTACCCTTGCCTTCACCAAAAGGACCATAACTAATCACATGCTTTGTAAATGATTCCCCGTTCCATTTAAAATAATAGAGACCAGGAGATTCATTGTCGCCCGGATCTTTACCATTATGTGCACGAAAACGTTTTCCGGTAATAAGTTCCATTTGTCCGTCATCGTCAATATCTTCCCACTCCATAGTATGAAATTGCGAATGGAATGGATCTATCGCATGTTTGATAAATTTAATTGTGTTCCCCTCTTTTCTTTGTTCATACCAGTACAGACCATAAGAATGACCATGTCCGGAAATGAGGTCATTCAATCCATCCTTGTTGATGTCGGTAACAATTACCGGGATACTGGCATCTTTTAGGTTAAAATCAGGATGAAACTTCCAGGATTCATTATTTCTATCAGCGGGAGCTTCTATCCAACCTTCAGAAATGATAAAATCCTTTCTTCCATCGCCGTTAATATCACCAAAGCCCAAGCCATGGCCATGCTTATCAATAACCTGAGTTTTTGTAAAAGTGCCGAGTGCTTTGTTGTTTTTATCACGATTTAGCGTGTAATAAATCAACGGACTGCCGGGAGTATTTGGCACTATTTCTTCAAATCCGTTTCCATCTACGTCCCAGGCTCGGATAGTTTCTATATTTCCTGTCTGCGCAATGTCTAACAGGAGCCACTCTTTTTCATTACCGGGATTTTTCCGCCAGCGAAGGGTTTTGCTAAACCATCCTCCTGTAATGAAATCAACTTTTTCATCGCCATCAACATCCATTGGGATGGTTGCAAAGTCATCATAATATTCACTTACCCGTTCTACCTGCCCTATCAAATGTCGATTGAGAAAGGATGGACCCTCATACCAGTAACTTCCTGAAATGATATCTGGATTTTGATCACCATTCACATCAAAAACACCAACTGATTCTGCACTTTCTGATGCAATCAATTGTTTTCTGAATTTGAGTTCTCCGCCAGACTGTATTTTTTGGGAAAGCAAGATAGATAAGCCAATAAATACACTTGAATAATGAAAAAATCCTGTGAAAGCCATCAAAAATGAAATTATTCGTAATTATTGAATTATATATTTAAATATAGAATTAATCTGTAAAATAATGCATTCATAGATTATCCAAGACAAATTTAATATTAAAATAATAAGCGCTATCCTGAGCTGTTATGGCTGTGATTTTAAATGTGGGGTCGTGGCTTTCGCCGGCTTTCGCCACGATGACGAGTTTATGTTTAACTCCAACTAGAGGCCAAAATCTTCTTATTCTCTCAGTAACCCATTTGTCAAGGCGGGCTTGATCCGCCTTAAGCAAACAACTCCAACTCCGCCTTCCCTAAACCATCAGGCGTGGTATAGAATGGTCTTTTTTCAACGAGGTAACTGGTGTCTTCAGCAATGCCAAGTGCATGATAAATGGTTTGGTGAATTTCTTCAATACGGATGGGTTTATCAATGGTTTTGCATGGACGTTC
>CAMCTU010000083.1 GCA_945878525.1 Sphingobacterium thalpophilum | reverse complement strand
GTAAATGGCCTGTTGGTAAACAAGTTATATTTTTGTACCATTTCAGGTAATCCGCCAATTAAACGAGTTGATCCACCCCCAACAGAAAGATCAATATATTGATTTTGTGTAGTTGGGTTACGATAACCTGTCTGATATGATAACCTGATATTATTATTGGGAGCAACAGTATAAACTCCGGTAATTCTTGGAGTGAATCGACCTTCAAAATTCATGTTTTTGTCGTATCGACCAGAAACTGCTAGTTTAAATGATTCACCCAATTTCTTACCCATTTGAACAAAAGCACCGGTTTCATCAATATCAATTGTGCGGTTTAGGTCATCAAATATGGTTCCTGCAGAATTAAGATCATACCTTCTGAAAGATGCTCCAACCTGAAGATCAACCACACCTTTCAAAGCATTTGTGAAATTATACATACCCTCATAATGCCATAGGTTACTTTTATCATCAAATTTTGCACCTAAGCCTGAACTGATTGTAGTATTCATTATTGTATTTTTTGCAGCCTCGAACTGTTGTGAACCTGGTTGAAATCTACCCTGATCGGCAGCAGAACGGGCAGCAGCATGAGCCTGAGCATCAGGTAATCCTGCAGAACGTGCTCCAACATAATTACCAATATATTGAGGGAACCAGGTTGTACTTGCCTTTGATGCTTCATTGATGTAACTTCCAAGAATTGAAGAAATGTATGAATCTCCGGAACGTTCCTGCGTAGTGTAACCACGTACCATAAAGTCTTGTCCCTTTACTTCAAGTTTGTACTGTCCGATACTGAAGTTTCGTATAGAATATCGATCAGAACCGGTATAGACAGTTGTTCCTGAACCCCAGTTAGCTTGTAAAACTGCCTGAACTGTATTACTAAGCTTGTAATGTAGCGAGGTTGATGTTTTCAATGATTTTGCATTGTAATCCACAAGGTTTGCCTCATTATAACCAGTTCTCGAAACAGACTGATCAGGAATGATTCCTGCCCTCAATCCGAAATTGAAGGGAAGTACATTCTGAATAGTTGGTCTTAAAGCAGCAGGAAAAGCACTTAAAAATCCACCAATCTGAGCTGGTGTAGCAGTTGGAGGAAGAGAAGCATTAATCATTCCAATAATATTTGGAATTGCACCACCTGTTGCTGCTGCGACACCGGCGTTGGTAGCTGTTTGAACCGAATTTGCAATAATTCGCATATTTTGATTTACTTCATCTCCATAACTATTGACACCATCATAATTAGGATCAGTGCTTCTATTACCATTTTTAACGACCCTACCGGTACGATCAAAATTTGAATAATTAGCAGGCTGCCAATCATCTGCCTGTAAAAAAGATAAAGTAGTTTTAAAAGCGAATTTATTCCACGCTTTAGCAACTCGCACACCAGCTTCTTCATATGGCTGGGTATCCTGCAATGGGTCATTTACATGGTTTATACCTCTTTTTAGTGAAAAACTTACACCTGGAGATTTAAATGGATCTTTTGATGTCATTAACATTGTTCCGTTAATACCACCGGCACCATATAAAGCAGAGGATGCACCTGGAAGAAGCTCAACGTTATCAACGTCTAGTTCAGACATACCGATGATGTTACCAACCGAAAAATTCAAACCCGGTGCCTGATTATCCATACCATCGATATACTGATTAAAACGAACGTTACCATTTGCATTAAAACCTCTGGTGTTTACCGATTTAAAGGTTAAACTTTGAGCACTCATCTCAACACCTTTTAGGTTATTTAAAGCATCATAAAATGATGGAGCTGCAGTTTCACGTATTGCGGCTTGTCCTAATTTTTCAATCGAAACCGGAGATTCCAAAATCCGCTCTGGAGTACGGGAAGCAGCCACAACAACTTCCTGTCCAAGAATAGACTGGGATTCTAGGGAGAAAATCAAACCAGTGGCAGAAGCTCTGACTTCCTGTTCTATAGATTTGTAGCCAAGATAACTGACTACTAGAGTAAATGGCGCACTTTCGGTTGTACTTAAAGTGAATTTACCATCTACATTTGATGATGTTCCAATTGATTTTCCTTTTACATTAATGGAAACCCCTGGTAAGGTTTCTTTTGTTTGTTTGTCGGTAACAGTTCCCGAAATAGTAATGCTTTGCGCAAATGCCATTGATATGGTCAGGGTTAGCAGTACTAGTAAACAGGTAAAACGAGTAAAGATTCTGTTCATAATTTTCAAATTTATATTGGTTAAAGACATTTTAACCATACAAAATACTGTAATATTTTAATTCAAACAAAGGATTTTAATATTTATTTATGCTTGCATAACAAAATACTAGCTTTATTGACATAAATCAAAGAAATTGGGATTTATTAAAATTCAGGGATTTACACAATATTTTGAATTAGCTATTAATTTTTAACATATTTATTCTTTAAAACATTCTCATGAAAATCGTTAAAGCTGTTATTTCTGTTCTTTTTTCAATTGCATTGATTTTTACTCTTAATAACAAGTTTGGAGACACTCCGCCTCTTGCCAAATTTCTTGATCCATTCAATGGTTTCTGGGCAAACGCTGATAGTAAAAAGCAAGCATCTGAAGACATTGTTAATATAGAAGGTTTAGAAGGTGAGGTTGAAATTCATTTTGACGATCAGATGATTCCTCACATTTTCGCAAGCAATGATCATGATCTTTATTTTGCTCAGGGTTATATTACTGCGAAAGACAGATTATGGCAAATGGATTTTCAAACCCGTTTTGCCTCCGGAAGGCTATCTGAAGTTGTTGGCCCGAAGGCTATCGAACTGGATCGCTATCAGCGACGTATGGGAATGAGCTTTGGGGCAGAAAACATGATCGAAGTAGTAATGAAAGACCCTGAAATCAATGCTATAATGAATGCATATTCAGCTGGTGTAAACGCCTATATTCATTCCTTGAAACCTTCAGAATATCCTATAGAATTCAAACTATTGAATTATGAACCTGAAGATTGGAAACCGGTTAATTCAGCATTGTTGTTAAAACTGATGTCAGCAACACTTGCCGGTGGTTCCAATGAATTCTATATGAATAATATATTGCAAAAATATGGCCCTGAAATCACCAAAGATCTTTTCCCTGATTACCCATTCAGAGAAGATCCAATAATTCCTGTTGGCACAAAGTGGGATTTTGAGCCAGTAAATATTCCCGAGATGCCAAGCCTTGGTAAAACTACAACCACTTTAAACATAAATACCAAAGAAAAGGAAGAAGGTATTGGTAGCAATAATTGGGCAGTTTCAGGTAAAAAGACTGCAAGTGGGTATCCTTTGCTTGCAAATGATCCTCATCTAGATCTCACCTTACCTTCTATTTGGTATCAGATTCAGCTTGCATCAACTGATGTTAATGCCTGTGGAGTTTCAATTCCTGGATCACCGGGAGTTATAATCGGTTTTAATAAGAATGTAGCATGGGGAGTAACCAATGTAGGATCTGATGTTCTTGACTGGTATAGTATTAAGTTCAAGGATGCTTCAAAGAAGGAATATTGGTTCGATAACAAATGGCTCCCAGTAAAGGAGCGGATTGAAACCATTAAAAGCAGTGATGGTCACACTTTGACCGACACAGTTTTGTACACCCATCATGGTCCGGTTGTTTACACCAGCGAACAAAGGCCTGATAATTTCTCTAAAGTCAATAATATTCCGACCGGGCACGCCTTAAAATGGGTTGCCCATATGGGCTCAAATGACATCAAAACATTTATTGCACTTAACAAGGCAAAGAATTATACTGATTATCGTAAAGCGCTTACCTATTATTCTGCTCCAGCACAGAATTTTGTGTTTGCCAGTTTTGAAAATGATATTGCAATCACACCAAATGGATATTTCCCATTGAAATGGAAAGGCCAGGGCAAATTTCTACTGGACGGTTCGAACCCCTCTAACGACTGGAGCGGAAGGATTCCGGCGGAACATAATCCTACAGTTAAAAACCCTGAAAGGAATTTTGTAAGCTCAGCAAATCAGTTTCCATCTGACCAAAGCTATCCGTATTACCTTAACTGGGAATACTCAGGTTACGAACGTTCACACCGAATAAACAAAAGACTTTCTGTAATGACTCAGGCAAATGTGGATAGCCTCCAAAACTTACAGAATGACAATTACAGTATCCTTGCAGAAAACATCTTATCAACCTTAGTAAGTCTGGTTGATGCCGAGAAATTGAACGCAAGTGAACGTGAGGGACTTAATATCGTTAGCAAATGGAATAAATTTTTTGATGCTGATGAAATCGGAGCCAGTATTTTTGAACTCTGGCATAAGAACTTAGGAATTCAAATCTGGCAGGATGATTTTGGAGATCCAAACACCCCAATGCGATACCCTTCCCGCGATAGGAATGTTCAACTTTTACTTAACGAACCAAATGCGGTGTGGTGGGATAATGTAAAAACTGCAAAAAAAGAAACCCGCACTGATTTGGTCAATGCATCATTTAAATTTGCGATCGACAGTCTACAACGAAAATTCGGACCTATAGACATCGAATGGGCATGGGCTAATCTGAAAAAGACACATGTTCCTCATCTAGCTAAAGTTGCAGGTTTCGGATCTAAATTTCTTTACAATGGTGGATCAAAAACGTCTGTTAACGCCACAAGTGAAACTAATGGTCCATCTTGGCGAATGATTGTTGCACTTGGAAAAGAAGTGAAAGCTTATGGGGTATTTCCAGGTGGCGAATCAGGTAATCCTGGCAGTCATTATTATGATGATATGATTGATACCTGGTCTGACGGTAAACTTAATGAACTGCTTTATCTGAAAGTAAAAGATGAAAAGTCAAAACGGATCATTACAACATGGAAACTGAACAAAAAATAAAGGCTAAAAATTTAAATAAAAAATTATGCTAATACTTATTATCGCCATCATTTCTTTAATCTTACAGTTCTTTTTACCATGGTGGATTATTGCACCAATTGCTTTTAGTCTTTCTTTTTTGATGGCAAAGTCGGGGAAACAGGCCTTTGGTTCTGCATTTCTTGCCATATTCCTCTTATGGATCGTTATGGGATTAATTCATACCCTCCCAAATGAAAATATTCTGGCTAATAGAGTTGGAACTATGTTAAGTCTTCCCGATACATCATTTAACTGGATAATTGTTCTTTTAATAACTGGAATCATCGGCGGACTCGCATCCGGATTCTGCGGACTTTCAGGTTTTTTGTTCAAGGAAGCGGTGAAGAAAAATTAAGAGTGGAGAATAGTAAATTGACCAGTTTAATTAGAAATCCATTCTTAACACGGTATCTGTAGCGTCTTAACTAGCAACACATTTCCTATCTTTGTACGTGAAGCACATAAAACCGGATCGTATATTCTCTTTTTATGAGTCTCAAGATTTTGATCAGCTGGCACTCGAGATCTTTGACTATCAGGTCATAAACTGCGATGTTTATGCCCGCTTTGTCCATAATCTGGGTATTGATATCCGGAAGATAAAAAACCTTGACAGCATCCCCTACCTACCAATAGAATTCTTTAAAAGTCATACGATCAACTGTTCTAAAACAGATGCAGATATAATTTTCAGCAGTTCAGGCACTACCGGACAGATCCAGAGCAGGCACTTTGTAAAGGATATTGAGTTCTATATCCAAAGCTACAGGAAAGCATTTAATTTGTTTTATGGTGACATCAGCAAATACACCATATTAGCATTGCTTCCATCCTACCTTGAACGTGAAGGATCCTCCCTGATTTACATGTTCAATGATCTGATTGTATCAAGCCAAAATCAAAAAAGCGGGTATTTTCTTGATAATCATGCTCTTTTGAAGCAAACACTTGAGCAACTTAATACATCCAAAACCCCTACAATCCTTATCGGCGTGACTTACGCACTCATGGACTTTGTAGAAAACCATTCCATCGAATTTCCGGAGCTGATCGTAATGGAAACCGGGGGAATGAAAGGAAAGCGACGTGAAATTTTAAGAACCGAGCTCCATGAAGTCCTTTGTAAAGGATTTGGAGTTCCGCTGATTCATTCAGAATACGGGATGACGGAATTGCTTTCACAAGCGTATTCAAAAGGATCAGGTATTTTTCATACCCCACCCTGGATGAAAATACAAATCAGGGACACCAACGATCCACTGACCATTCTGGGTATTGGGTCAAGCGGCGGACTAAATATTATCGATCTGGCAAATGTCCATTCCTGTTCGTTTATTGCAACTCAGGATCTTGGAAAGTCTCACTCTGATGGAAGTTTTGAAGTTTTAGGCAGATTCGATCAAAGTGATATACGAGGCTGCAATTTACTTGTGCAGTAATGAGATGGGAGATTTCAGATATGAGATGTGAGATATGAGAAAAGAATAAAGACATTAAGGCTGCTACATTTAAAATGAAGCAGCCTTAAAACTTATAACCTACAGCTTATAAGCTAGAAATTATAACTTACTAAGCTCCCAGTGTCCATCCCTTGCGATATTCCCGCTTAACAAATTGATTAGCCTCGTCAAAATTGGTAATTTTCATATTTGGTCCATCCCAAAGTAGTTTTTTATACCTTCCGGGATAGGTAAAACCATTTCCTGTTGTATTTGGCTTACGAATATCAAAGCCCCTGATTGCTAAATTTCCCATCAGAAGGGCCTCGGTCAGGGGACCAGCAATAGAAAAGTCAGAACTAACCTCCTGTTTTCCATATCCTGCAATTGCCGCATCTACCCATTGGGTATAATGTCCTGCCTCTTGTCCTGGAACCCGCGCCAATGAAATAGGCACATTTATCTCCGCATTACGTGATGCTGGCAACAGTCTTGGATTCTTTCCATAGGTATCACAAAGCATTTTACCCTTCGTTCCAATAAACAAAACCCCATTGCCTCCATCCCCAAATATTTCATCTGGACCTAGCTCTTGTGGGCGTGCAGGTTGAATTCCCCCATCCATCCAGTGCATTTTAACCTCTGCATTATTTTGTTTGGCCGAGTTAAACGTCATGATTACATGAGAAGATGGAGGGCAGCTTTCTGGAAAGTATCCTCGTTTAAATTGATCAACATATACACTTCCAACACTACATTCTACATCCTTAGGATATTTAAGACCCAAAACACGGAATGGGGCATCTACAAGATGGCAGCCCATATCTCCTAATGCTCCTGTCCCATATTCCCACCATCCACGCCAGTTAAATGGCACGAGTTTATCTACAAAATCTGTTTGTGGTGCAGTACCAAGCCATAAATCCCAGTCGAGTTCCTTCGGTATTTCGCTTTTTGATGCAGGCCATGCGATACCCTGAGGCCATACTGGTCTGTCTGTCCAGCAATAAACTGTATGCACATCACCTATCACTCCTGCATTATACCATTCTAATAGTTTACGTGTACCATCACTGGATGCTCCCTGATTACCCATCTGTGTTACCACTTTATAACGCACAGCAGCTTCAGTAAGAATTCTGGCTTCATAAATATCATGAGTTAATGGTTTCTGAACATAAACATGTTTCTTCAACTGCATCGCTGCAAGAGTGGTGATTGCGTGATTATGGTCTGGGGTTGAAACAGAAACTGCATCGAAATGCTTTGATTCTTTATCAAACATTTCACGCCAATCTTTGTAGTATTTTGCCTTTGGAAAATTTTTGACAGATGTTGCAGCTCTGCGATCATCAACATCACATAAAAAACCGATATCAGCCTTTCCACCGCTTGCGAAACCTGTCAAGTCACTGGCACCTTTTCCACCTGCTCCAACACCGGCAATCACCAAACGATCACTTGGAGCAATAAAACCTTTACCTCCCAAAACATGGCGGGGTACGATCATAAAACCTGCAGCAGCTAAAGCAGTGGTTTTTACAAAATCTCTTCTGGAACCACCAGACTTTTTTTCTTTGTTCATAAAAATAATTAAGAGTTTTAACGATAATTATTGAATTTAAGCCCAGGCACGATCTCCCTTTTTATAAGGCAGGTTTCCGTCATAACTTCCCGGTGTTTCAACATATTTAAGTGCTTTTGTTGCCCCAATTTCAGAGGTAAAAAAGCCGAGTAGGGTTAATTCCTTCATCATTCTGAAATAATGATTGGGATCTTCTTTTGCCTTCTTTTCAGTGTATGCCTTTTGCTCATTATCCAGCAAGGAGAGATAGGAAGTACGTTCCTCTGTACTACAGTCCATGAAGTTTTTACCCTTCTTTTCTTTACAATCCTTTTCCAGAGTTTTTATTCCTGCTTTAAAAATTTCCTGATCCTCCTTTGAATAGCAATCCTTAACCATCACATTCATAAATTCACCGACTTTAGCATCTTTAGCTCCGGGCGTGTTTGTTTTGGGAAGAATGGTTTCGGCTATTTCATTTAGCAGGTCGGTGGTAGTATTATCAAAAAAATCTGTTGTCTGCTGAGTACCGGAATTACATCCATATTCAAGAAATAAACTTGAACCGATAATAGTTCCTCCCAAAATCCAGCTAACTTTTTGTATTGCTTCTCTTCTGTTCATAATTTCCTGAATTAAATGTTTCCTTTTTTAAGTTCGCTGACCGCATGATCAACAGCACGTGCTGTTAAAGCCATGTAGGTGAGTGATGGATTCTGGCATGCAGCCGAAGTCATCGCAGCACCGTCGGTTACAAAAACATTTGGTGCATCCCAAACTTGATTAAATTTATTGAGAACTGATGTTTTAGGATCTAGACCCATTCGTGCTGTGCCCATTTCATGGATTCCCTGTCCCAAAGCATAACCGTTATCAAAGGTCTTCACATCCTTAAGTCCGGAATTTTCAAGCATCTCCTTCGCATCCTCCATCATGTCCTTCCTCATTTTCAACTCATTTTCCTTTATTTCGGCATCTATAGCCAAAACATTCAAACCCCATTTATCCTTTTTTGTTTTGTCGAGTGTAACTTTATTCTCATGATAAGGGAGGGTCTCACCAAAAGCCGTCATGCCCATAGTCCATGCTCCAGGTTCACACAGAGCATCCTTAAAATCAGCACCAATATTCATTTCGGCGACATTTCTACCCCAGCCTTCGCGACTGGCAGCCCCCTGATATCCAAATCCACGAATATAATCCCTCTTATCATTTCCTATATTCCGGAAGCGTGGGATGTAAATTCCAGTTGGTCTCCGGCCAAAATAATATTTATCTTCAAAGCCCTCCATTTTACCTGATGCTCCAAGGCGGAAATGATGATCCATCAGGTTATGACCTAATTCTCCACTGCTGCTCCCAAGTCCGCCATCCCAGATATCCGTCGCGGAATTCATCAGAATCCAGGTAGAATTCAGAGTGGATGCATTTAGGAAGATAACTTTTGCAAAGTATTCGTAAGTTTTGTTAGTTTCCGCATCAAGAACTTCAACACCCTTTGCTTTTTTAGTATCCTTATCATAAAGGATCTTGGTGACAATTGAAAACGGACGGAGTGTTAAATTACCGGTTGCTATTGCAGCAGGAAGCGTTGATGACTGAGTACTGAAATATCCCCCGAAAGGGCAACCCAAAGAACATTTACTTCGATACTGGCAATTTGTACGTCCGGGGAGAGCCTTAGTTAAATTAGCGGCCCGGCCAATAACCATGTGACGGTCACCTTTATAATGAGCTTTGATACGGGCAGCAACCTCTTTCTCTACCACATTCATTTCCATACCAGGTTGAAACTCACCATCAGGTAGCTGAGCTAAACCATTTCTGGTTCCACTAATTCCAGCAAAGCGTTCTACATGACTGTACCACTTCTCAATATCCTTGTACCTGATTGGCCAGTCGACAGCAATACCATCTTTTTCATTGGCTTCAAAATCCATTTCACTAAGGCGGTAACTTTGGCGACCCCACATCAGTGACCTTCCGCCAACATGATATCCGCGATACCAGTCGAAGCGCTTGACTTCTGTATAAGGGCTATCCTGATCACTTGCCCAAAAGTTTAGATTCTTTTCGCTGAGCGGATAATCTCTTTTTAAAACCGGATAATCTTCGATCATTTGTTGGGTACGTCCACCTCTGTGAGGAAACTCCCATGGACCCTTAGTCGCATTTTCATAGCCCTTCACATGCTCTACGTTACGACCTCGTTCAAGCATTATCGTTTTTAGACCTTTTTCTGTGAGCTCTTTGGCAGCCCAGCCACCACTAATGCCCGAACCGATCACAATTGCATCATATGTATTATCAGCCATATCCTTTGATTGTTTTATTATTTCGTTTTAATTTTTAATAAAAGAACAAGGACATAATCGTCTTTACTCCTTGTTCTTTAATCATTATTCTTTTCTAAACATCACATATCCTGACGGCATCCTTCAGCGATCCTGCCTTATCTGGGTTCAAAGGAATAAATTCCTGAGCTACATACCCCGAAAACCCGGTTTCAAGTATTGCTCTCATAATTGCGGGGTAATTAAGTTCCTGCGAATCATCAATCTCATGACGCCCCGGAACACCGGCAGTATGGTAGTGAGCAATATACTGATTGTTGTCCTTTATTGTTCTGATTACATCTCCCTCATCAATTTGCATATGATAAATATCATATAAAAGTTTAAAATTTTCAGAATCAACTTTTTTTACCAGTTCAACTCCCCATGGAGTTTTGTCGCATTGATAATCAATATGGTCAATCTTACTATTAAGAAGCTCCATAACAATAGTAACATGATTACTTTCGGCTAAAGACATGATTTGTTTCAGGCCTTCTGAACAATTTTGTAACCCAGTTTCATCATCCATGCCATCTCTGTTCCCGCTAAAACAAATTAAATTCTTATAACCTGCCTTTGCAACAAGAGGAATCATTTCGCGATAATTATCCAGTAATGTTCTGTGATATTCTTTATTATTCCAGCCCTTAACTAGACTGATTTCAGCTCCGTTACACATGGTGGACAAGAGTCCGTATTTTTTCAGTACCGGCCAGTCTGAAGGGCCAAGCAAGTCTATACCCACAAGCCCAATTTCTCGTGCAAGTTTACATAGCTCTTCAAGCGAAAGCTCATCAAAACACCAGCGGCAAACTGATTGATTAATATTACGTTTTAAAGATTGACTTTCAAGCATTTATATTAGTTAGTTTAGTCAATAATTACCCAATTCAAATTTCATTAAGTTTCTTGTCCATATTTCTTTCAGAATTTTCCATTTTCTGATTAAAAGTAAAAAAAAACAGCACAGTAACAAATGCCGCAGTAAACGAAGGAAGCATCCAGATTTTTTCCCAGTCATGTTTAAATTCTGAAATTTTATAAGCGTCAGTTATAAGTCCGGCAACCCAGAAACCAATCAGCATCCCTAAACCATAAGTAGCCAATGTAATTAACCCTTGAGCGGCACTTTTAAACTTTTCTCCAGCTTTTGAATCCGTATAAATTTGCCCTGAAACAAAGAAAAAGTCATAACATATTCCATGCAATGCAATACCTACAACAAGCATGGAGCTTAGTTCATTTGTATCACCATAAGCAAATAAGGTGTATCTGACAGCCCACGCGATCATCCCAACTAGGATTGTCTTTTTGAACCCGAACTTACCAAAGAAAAGAGGTAAAAGCAGTAAAAACAAAACTTCTGATATTTGTCCGATAGTCATCTTTCCGGTAGGATTTTCCATTCCAATTTCTGAAAGAAACAAGTTGGCATTCTGGTAATAAAATGCCAGGGGGATGCATATTAATACAGACGAAATAAAGAAAATCAGAAAATTTCTATTGCTTAACATTCTGAGAGCATCCAGTCCCAATAATGATGAAAGAGTAATTTTTTCTCCATTAAACAAGGTTGGTGGAGTTTTTGGAAGACTGAAACTGAAAACTCCCAAGACCAATGAAGACAGCCCTGATACAGCAAATGTATTCCTTAAAAGTCCTTCGGATACTCCCTCTGATGAGTCCCAGTGAAACAGGAAACTGATACATAAACCTGCAACAATCCAGCCAATAGTACCCCATATCCGGATTGTAGAAAATTCCTTTTCGGCGCTTTTCATCTGGTTAAATGAAATTGAATTAACCAATGCAAGGGTAGGCATAAACAGGATCATATACCCAAAAACATACGGGTAAAAACCTGCAAAGTCAGTTGCAAAATACATCTGTGACATCAGGACAGCCCCAATCAAATGAAGAATACCAAGTATCCTTTCAGCATTGAAATACCTGTCGGCAATTAAACCGATTATAAAAGGGGCAATGAT
>CAMCTU010000082.1 GCA_945878525.1 Sphingobacterium thalpophilum | reverse complement strand
GGGGGCATTAATGAAGGACTTAAAATCCATCAAATTGCTTATGATTCGCAGATTCCATGCATGATCGGAAGTATGCTGGAAAGTAGAATTGCCCTAAGTGCCAATTTACATTTTGCCTATGCGTGCCAGGGCATAAAATATTTCGATCTGGATACCTGCCTGTTGGGGCATCTTGTTGATCCGGTTAGCGGCGGACTCAGTTATGATGGATTTTTTCTGGACATTCCGGAAACCCCGGGTATTGGAGCGGATGCAGATGAAGACTTTCTTAAATCCTGCGAAAAATGGCGCATTTAATTACCCAGAAAATATATAGGGAAATATAAAAAATACGCTTGTAATTAGACGGATAAGGGACTGTAGCCCTAATGATTTGATTTTGAAATCAATGCCTGTATGTTATTGGTTCTTTCAGTCCTTTCCTCCGAGGTATTCCCGGCAAGAAATCGCCTTCTATAACATATTACCAATTACCGGAAGCTACCTATTCCGGCAAGGTTTACTTTACTTGGTGCTGTATTTCATCGTGACGGGCGGCCCCAAGCGATGCTAGTATTAATACCACGGGTTCCACAGAAAATAAATAAAGAACTACACCCTTGCACTAAAATTGGACCGACACAATCGAATAGGAATGGAATCCATTTTCTAAAACAAGAATAAATTATATTCCGTAAAGTACCCATGAAAGATTTTATCTCCAACTCATTTTAAACTACAAAGGCCAGATGATTCCGGCCTTTGTAGTTTAGGAATTTTACTTTAATTATTTACTGAGTTCCGCAAAGTACTTATGAAAAAGTGGTATGGTTTCAATTCCCTTGTAGAAGTTTGCAATATCAAATTTTTCATTCGGTGAATGAAGGTTATCACTATCCAAACCGAAACCCATTAATACAGTTTTGATACCCAGTTCCTTTTCAAACAAAGCTACAATTGGAATACTTCCTCCTCCTCTGGTTGGAATAGGTTCCTTCCCAAAAGATTCAAGAATTGCCTTTTGTGCCGCTTTGTAGGCTATGCTATCAGTTGGGGTGACTACAGGTTCACCTCCATGATGTGGAGTTACTTTAACTTTAACACTTTTTGGAGCAATACTTTCAAAATAATCTTTAAAAAGCCTGGTAATCTTATCAGATTGTTGGTTTGGAACAAGTCGCATTGAAATTTTCGCAAATGCTTTGGAAGGTAGAACAGTTTTTGCTCCTTCGCCTATATATCCGCCCCAAATTCCATTAACTTCTAAGGTCGGACGGGTACCCGTTCGTTCTACAGTGGTATAACCTTTTTCACCCCACAAATCGTCTACCTTCAAATCGAATTTATAATCTGACTCATTGTAAGGTGCCCTATTGAGCATTTCCCTTTCTTTCTCGGTTAACTCGATTACATCATCATAAAAGCCAGGGATTGTGATGTGATTATTCTCGTCATGCATAGAGGCAATCAACTTAGCCAATATTGTAGCCGGATTTGCAACTGCACCACCATAAACCCCGGAATGTAAATCCCGGTCAGGACCAGTGACCTCCACCTCAACATATGATAATCCGCGTAAACCAGTTTCCAATGAGGGATGTTCCAAACTTATCATAGAGGTGTCGGATATTAATACCACATCTGCTTTTAAGCGTTCCTTGTTTTCACTGACAAAAATCCCCAGATTACTTGAACCAACTTCCTCCTCCCCTTCTATCATAAATTTAATATTACAAGGAAGGGTCTTTGTGTTCATCATTAGTTCAAATGCCTTAACATGCATGTAAAACTGTCCCTTGTCATCACATGCCCCGCGTGCGTATATTTTTTCGTCGCGAATAGTAGGCTCAAAAGGAGGAGTTTTCCATAAGTCAAGTGGATCAGGTGGCTGTACATCATAATGTCCATAAACTAAAACTGTGGGAAGCGAGGCGTCGATAATTTTCTCAGCATAAACTATCGGATACCCCGCAGTGGAACAAATTTCAACTTGATCCGCCCCGGCAGTTTTCAATTTCCCAGCCACATATTCCGCTGTTTTAAGCATATCAGCCTTAAACTTTGGATTTGCACTTACAGATGGAAATCTCAATAACTCAAATAGCTCATCCAAAAAGCGCTGTTTATTATCGCTTACATAACGTTTTATCTCTTGCATTCAATTGATTTTTGTGCAAAGATATGAATCTATGCTCAGTCATGAATCATTGTTCGAAAAAATCCGATGAGACGAATTCTAAACAATAAATCATTAATACTCCCGGCAAATTCTTATCCAAATTAAAATTGATTGAATTAAATCAATCCCAATTAGCAAGACGCTTGTCGTTGTTCTCACTTATCTCCTCATACTTTTCTGAATTAGAATTTTGCTTAGTTTTTACCTGCGCTTCTTTGGAGCTCGAACTATTTACAACAACTGTAAACCCTAATGATATAAAACCTGCTACTGATAATGATATGATAACTTTTTTCATGATAATTAATTTTTTGTCCCTGAAATTTATCAGGTCTGATTAATAAATTTTTGTATTGTTAATTTTTTGGTGAAACTGATAAATATTTTGTTTTCAGTCAGAATAGTCAATTAATGATTGATTTCCTCTCTTTTTCCTTAAGGTATAATACCTAAAAATACTTTACTTCGGAATTGATCATACTATGGTTTACTGGTGGTCCTTGAGAGAGGCTGTACAATATCCCAATCACCACATCCACGACATTTAACGCCTTTTTCAGACTTGATCAATAATTTTTCAGACGGCACTGCCAATTCATCTTTTTCACAGGCGCTTAATAATACTGTTAGTACAACAGTCACTCTTAATAATAGTTTTTTCATGATTTTGGGATTAATTGTGTTGTTAAATTTTTTTTTATTGTTAATGCAAAGGGGCTAATAAGGGGATAAAATAAAAAATAAACGCTGCCCATAATTGTTTATTTTTTTTTAAACTTACTCCTAAATACGGAGGTGAAAATGTTGAACCATATCTTGTTATTTATAATTTTTTTCACTTACACGCCAAACACTCAAAAAGGTTACATAAATTCTAAGATTTCTGATACTACAAAGGTTGTTCAGCTAAATTCTCAGGCCTTTAGATCGCGTTTGATTAATCCGGGCATCACAATTTCTAAAGCTAACAAAGCACTTAAACTAGCATTAAAAATCAATTACATCAATGGAATTGCCGAATCCTATCGTGTAATCGGAGTTGGAAACAGCTACAAAAATTCTATTGACACAGCAATTGAAAACTATTTGAATGCCCTGAGTTATTTTAAAAGAAACAAAAATCTGGAGGGTGAGGCAAAGGTTTATAATAACATCGGCAATCTTTACCGCGACATCGATTACAATAAATCCTTCGAGAACTTTAAAAAATCATTAACAATTGCGACAAAATTAAATATCAAAGATTTAGTGGCAGGTCTCAAATTAAACATTGGAACTGGATATCAAAAAAGAAAAAATTACTCGAAAGCATTAACAAATTACCAGGAGAGTCTTTCAATGTTTGAAATTCTGGATAATAAAATAGGGATAGTTCAAAGTCATCAAAATTTAGGAGTTCTGTACCTGAATCTCAGGGATTTTAAAAGTGCAGAGGATCATTTGGTAATAGCACTTAAGAAATCAAAACAAGAAAAATTAAACAACTCTATTGCAGCTATAAATTTAGCGCTCAGTTCTGTGCATATTGCACAAAGCAGATTTGAAGAAGCGGAAAAAACTATTGAAGAGGGTTTACAGTATTCTGAACTACTGCAGGATTCAAAACTTGTAAACAACTACACAATAACGTCTTTTGAACTTGAAAATAAACGCAAAAACTATTTTAAGGCATTAACTTATCTACGAAAAGCTTATCGCGCAGACAGTGCGGGGTACGCTAACAACATATCCGATAAAATCAGTCTCCTTGAATCACAGCATACTCAGATAGAAAAGCAAAAGGAAAATGAACTTATGATTGCACGGCAGAAAAACACTCAATTATTCCTGCTGGCAAGTATCGCAATCGCAATTATGGCTTTTTTTGTTATTTTCTTATTAATTAAAATTGTCCGGAAGTCTGCAGTCAATAACAGAGAATTAAGTCGCCTAAATCTCGAGATTTCGAAACAAAAAGATGATTTGGATATGATAAATCAGAATCTTGAAGAAATGATTGAAGTCCGCACAAAGGATATTAAGGTTAAGAATAAAAAGCTATCTGAATATTCCTTTCACCTGTCCCATCAGATAAGGAGTCCTGTTGCAACATTGAAAGGTCTCATGCATTTAGACAAGGATAATCTGATAGAAAAAGATGAACTTATTGAACAAATGGGGAAATGTATTTACGATCTTGATGACAAGATTATTAATATCAATGAGAACCTGAATAATCCTCTAAAATCAGGTTTGATGAGTGATGACTGATTCGGTAATATTTTCTCGGATAGATCAATAATTACATAAGTTCTGAAAACCCTTATTTGGGCAAAAGTATGTAATTCCAGACCTTAATCTCAAATCTCTTTCTTAATTTAGCAGACAAAAACAGGAGTAAATTTTGGATTATTTAGACGGACTAAATCCTTCTCAGCGGGCTGCAGTTGAACAGATAGAAGGACCAGTGATGATTGTTGCAGGTGCAGGATCAGGGAAAACACGTGTGATTACTTATCGTGTAGCACATCTCATCCAAAAAGGAGTTGACCCATTCAATATTCTGGTACTTACATTTACAAATAAGGCTGCAAAAGAAATGCGGGAGCGTATAATGAAAGTAGTTGGCACAGAAGCAAAAAACATATGGATGGGAACCTTTCACTCTGTTTTTGCAAAACTACTTAGGGTTGAAGCCACCAAAATCGGTTATCCTTCCAATTTTACGATCTATGACACCGATGACAGTAAAAGTTTGATTCGGACTATCCTCAAAGAAAAACAATTAGATGATAAGCTTTATAATGCCAATTTTGTTTACAACAGGATTTCCTCCTCAAAAAATAATCTAATTTCTCCTGCTGAGTATCTGCAAAATGAACATATTCAGGCAGAAGACTTTTCAACCGGGCGTGGAAATTTAGGAGAAATCTACCAAATTTATACGCTGCGCTGTTTTAAGGCTGGCGCCATGGATTTTGATGATCTGTTGTTTAAAACAAACGTACTGCTACGTGAACATCCCGAAGTACTTTATAAATACCAGAATAAATTTAAATACTTAATGGTTGATGAATACCAGGACACCAATTTTTCACAATACCTGATTGTTAAAAAGTTAGCTGCAAACAATGAAAATATCTGCGTTGTTGGAGATGATGCCCAAAGTATTTATGCTTTTCGGGGGGCTAATATTCAAAATATCCTGAATTTTGAAAAAGATTACCCCGACCTGAAGGTTTTTAAACTGGAGCAAAACTATCGCTCAACCAAAAATATTGTAAGTGTTGCAAATAGCATTATCGCAAACAATAAAAATCAACTCAAAAAATCAGTCTTTTCTGAAAATGAAGAAGGAGATAAAATAAAAGTCTCAAGAGCATTCAGCGATAATGAAGAGGGCAAAATTGTCGCTGAAGCCATTATGCAGGAACAAGCGCAACAGGGTTCAAAATATCATGACTTTGCTATCCTTTATCGCACAAATGCCCAGTCCAGAGCGATGGAGGAAGCTCTGCGCAAATTAAATGTTCCATATAAAATTTACGGAGGTCTTTCTTTCTATCAGCGTAAAGAAATAAAAGATATCATTGCTTACTTCCGTCTTACCTTCAATCCAAAAGATGAAGAGGCTATCAGAAGGGTGATCAATTATCCACGTCGCGGAATTGGAGACACAACAATCGAACGGATTATGATTGCAGCTGATCAGTATAATATGAGCATGTGGGAAATTATCTGTGATGCTCCGAAATACCTGGATTCAAGAAGTTCAACTTCGGTTGCAAATTTCGCTTCTTTGATTCAAAGTTTTCATGTGATGACAAAAACGCATTCTGCCTATGATACAGCCCTGCATATCGCTCAGCACTCAACACTTTTGAAAGACCTTTACTCTGATAAATCTGTAGAAGGCCTCAGCAGATATGAAAATATTCAGGAACTGCTGAATGGAATCAAAGAATTCAGTGAACGTGAAGATATTGAAGAAAAAGGCCTGGATATATTTATGCAGGATATTGCTTTGCTTACCAATGATGATAATGACAAAAATCCTGATGCAGATACCGTTTCCCTAATGACTATTCATTCTGCAAAAGGATTGGAGTTTGACAATGTATTTGTTGTTGGACTAGAAGAGAACCTCTTTCCTTCTCAAATGTCATTGAGCTCGCGCACCGATCTGGAGGAAGAACGCAGACTATTTTATGTTGCAATAACAAGAGCAGGTAAAAAACTGATGCTTTCTTATGCTACATCGCGCTACCGATGGGGAACTTTGACCAGCTGTGAACCCAGCAGGTTTATTGAAGAAATTGATGCAAGATATCTTGAACTAGATTTCAAGCCACAGGTTAAAAATTCCGGCAATTCACTTTTTGATGACGAAAGATCGGCATGGCAACAAAAAGAGAACTTTAGTAAGCCAAAATCAGCATCCATTCCAAGGACAAGCGCTATACTTCCCAAAGCACATGTGCCTAGTGAAGGATTCGCTCCATCAGATACTTCAGGTTTACAAATGGGTATGGAAGTTGAACATGAACGCTTTGGTTTTGGCAAAGTAATACACTTGGAAGGCAATAAACCCGACATCAAAGCAACTATATTTTTTAAAGATTTGGGACAGAAGCAATTATTGCTGAAATTTGCTAAATTGAAAATTATAAAATAAATTCAAAATCGCGATTCAGAGCTTATAAACCACATCTTTAAGCACTCGCCAACAACCAATTACAATGACATTTGATTATAACACAACTAGGAAAAAGTTAATTCTGGCCGAATATGGACGTAATGTTCAGAATATGGTTAAATATATTGTTGATCTGCCTACTAAAGATGAACGTAATAGATATGCTCAGGTAGTCATAGATCTGATGGGTTTTTTAAATCCCCACTTACGTGATGTTGCTGATTTTAAACATAAATTATGGGATCATTTGCACATTATTTCCGATTTTAAAATCGTTGTGGATTCTCCATACCCAAAACCTTCTGAAGATGCCATCCGGTTCAAGCCTGCTCCTTTGTCATATCCTCAGCAAAGGATAAAATACAAGCATTACGGTAAAACAGTGGAGCTTATGATCAGCAGGGCTAAAAGCATTGAAGATCCTGAACGGACACAAGTAATGGTTCAGTCTATAGCAAATTTCATGAAAATGGCCTACGTTACATGGAATAAGGATAGTGTTGCTGATGAAACCATCATCAAAGATTTACGTGAAATGTCAAATGGCGTTTTACAACTCGAAGAAAATGTCAATTTGCAACGAGTAGATGTCAGACAAGCACCAAGTGCCGGCAGACAAAGAAATACGAACCAGAATAAAGGAAGGCAGAACAATAGCAACAGAAATAATTCAGGATCAAATCGGCAAAGAAGTAATAATCCCGGTGGGAAAAGATATTAAACTCTTAAATCTAAATCGATTTATCGTTTTTGAGAATCATTTTTTTATGATGCTTTCTATTATGCAGAGATTTTCATTGAAGATTTTTACGACCGATTTAAAATTAACCATTTCGATAGTAATTTATTTAAGGAATGCTAGTTTTTGTAAATTAGCTCTTTAGCTTAATCTAAAATCATTAAAACCCTTCACCGTAAAGATGAATGCATTTGAAATTGTTGGTGGTAAACCATTAAAAGGGGAAATAATACCTCAGGGAGCAAAAAATGAAGCATTACAAATCATTTCTGCTGTTCTATTAACTGAAGAAAAAATTACAATAAGTAATATTCCGGACATAAAAGATGTTAATAAACTCATCGAATTAGTTGCTGATCTTGGCGTCAAAGTCGATCGAATCAATCAGGATACCTATACTTTCGAAGCTTCAAAGATTAATCTTGATTTTTTCCAGTCAGAAGCATTCAGGGCAAAAGGAGGTAGTTTAAGAGGTTCTATTATGATTGTTGGCCCATTATTGGCACGTTTTGGGAAGGCGGCTATTCCTAAACCTGGTGGCGACAAAATAGGAAGAAGACGTTTGGATACGCACTTTCTTGGGTTTGAAAAGCTAGGCGCCAAATTCAATTACGACAAAAAAACCAACTTCTTTAATGTTGACGCCAGCAATCTTAAGGGTGCCTATATTTTATTAGATGAAGCTTCAGTTACCGGAACTGCAAATGTGGTGATGGCCGCTGTACTTGCAAAAGGCGAGACAACAATCTATAATGCTGCATGTGAACCTTACCTTCAGCAACTTTGTAAAATGTTAAACCGCATGGGTGCCAAAATTACTGGTATTGGTTCTAACCTGCTGAAAATTGAAGGTGTCAGAAAACTTGCTGGCACAGAACACCGGCTTCTACCGGATATGATTGAAATTGGATCATTTATCGGTTTAGCGGCCATGACGGAATCAGAAATTACAATCAAAGATGTTCATTTTGAAGAATTGGGGATGATCCCTGAGGTATTCAGAAAACTGGGTATCAAATTTGAATTGAGAGGTGATGATATTTTCATCCCAGCACAGAAACATTACGAAGTAGATACCTTTATTGATGGTTCAATCATGACCATTGCAGATGCTCCATGGCCAGGATTTACCCCTGACTTACTAAGTATCATGCTGGTTATAGCCACTCAGGCAAAAGGGAACGTTTTGATTCATCAAAAGATGTTTGAAAGCCGCTTATTCTTTGTAGATAAACTGATTGATATGGGCGCCCAAATTATTTTATGTGATCCTCATCGCGCAACAGTAATTGGTCTGGATAAAAAAGTTAAACTTCGTGGAATTGAAATGACCTCACCTGATATCAGAGCAGGTGTATCTCTGCTTATTGCAGCACTTTCTGCTCAGGGAAGATCAATAATTTACAATATTGAACAGATTGAGCGTGGTTATCAAAATATTGATACCAGACTCAAAGCCTTGGGAGCAGATATTAAACGCATAAATGTGACTAATAAGTCAGGTCACTAATCTCAGTTCTTTTACATTATTTCGTTTAATGGTTAGGATCAAGCTCATCGGTTGATTCCAGCTTAATAAAATCATTTATGAATATTGTAATCATCGGAAATGGTATTACAGGAATTACATGCGCAAGGAATATCAGAAAGCTGGATTCCAATGCCTCCATTACTGTAATCTCCGGGGAAACTGAACATTTCTTTTCACGTACCGCCCTGATGTATATCTATATGGGGCATATGAAGTTTGAACATACCAAACCCTATGAGGACTGGTTTTGGAATAAAAACAGAATAAGCCTCATTAAGGCGTATGTCAAAACAATTAATTCTAAGGATAAAATTCTTCTGCTCGATAGTGGTAAAACCATAATCTATGATAAACTGATCATAGCCACTGGTTCAATTCCTAATAAATTTGGGTGGCCCGGAGAAAATCTTAGTGGAGTACAGGGGCTTTACAGTATTCAGGACCTTGAACAAATGGAAAGAAATACCAAAAATATTACATCGGCTGTGATTGTAGGTGGCGGATTGATTGGTATTGAAATGGCTGAAATGCTTCATAGCAGGAAAATACAAGTCACTATTTTTGTTCGGGAAAACTTTTACTGGAGTAATGTATTGCCCAAAGAAGAAGCACAATTGATTGGTAAACACATTGCAGATCATGGAGTAGTGCTTCGTCTTAATACCGAGCTTAAAGAGATTACTTCAGATGATCAGAATTGTGTGACGGGAGTAATCTCCAAAACAGGCGAAAATTTAGAGTGTCAATTTGTTGGATTAACTGCCGGAGTAAAACCGAACATTGGATTCATTGAAGGAAATGAAATAGAAACTGAGCTGGGAATTCTGGTCAACGAATACTTTGAAACAAGCATACCTAATGTCTATGCTGCCGGTGATTGTGCCCAGTTTCGTAAACCAAAATTAGGAGAAGCGGCCATTGAACAATTATGGTATACCGGCAAAATGCATGCAGAAACATTGGCAAAAACCATATGTGGAAATAGGTCTGAATACAAGCGGGGAATTTGGTTTAATTCTGCGAAATTTTTTGATTTAGAGTATCAAACATATGGAACGGTATTGCCTGAAAAAAATCAGCAGCAAAAAACATTCTATTGGGAACACCCGAATGGTAAACATGCATTCCGGGCAAATTATAGCATTGAAGACCATAGTATTTTAGGTTTCAACTTCATAGGAATCCGGTTCAGACAAGTAATTGCAGAGGAGTGGATTAGAGAAAATAAAACCATTATTTTTGTGATGCAAAATCTGAAAAAAGGCTGGTTCGACCCAGAATTTTCCAAAGCTTTTTACAAGGATATCTCTCTAAGCTATTTTCAGAGTTCATGAGATGAACATACATTATATAAACCAACAGGCATAAATGAAAGATATTTCACTATCCATCGCTAGTCCATCTCCAACTCAGCCTCTCCAAAAATTGGGGACCACACTCACTGCATTCGCAATATTGTGCTCAATAATTGCCGCATCCGGAGCAGGCAAGTCATATCCACTCATGTTCTTTTTTCTGATAATTGGTTTTTTTATTTCCGGTGGCATAATTTATTCTATTCCGTATTTTAAAGCAAATGCCGGAATAAAAAATGATGGGATAATGCAAAAATCCCTGAGCAGCCGGGGTGCTCTTGCCTGGGGTGTAGCAATGCTGATGACCGGATTTTACATCATACTTTACTGGTTTCCATACTATCTAGAAGGTCTAATCAGGATAATGGATCCATTAAGTATGATTCTTAGGTCTAGGACATCTGATCAATGGTTTTTATATGGTGCATTTTATACGCTGGCTGTATTGATCATGGGAATGCGCTTTATTGCCAAATATAAATTTAGTCGTTACCAGATTATTAGGACTATTTCAGTAATGTTCTTTCAACTGGGCTTCGCCTTCTTGATACCCGCATTTCTGTTAAAATTAAACCAAGCAGAATTTTACTTTTCCTATTTTTGGCCTTTGAAATACGCTTACCTTTTTCCAAATGACATAGATTATCTGATCAAATCAGGAAATCTCGGAGTATTTATGGTTTTCTGGGGACTGGTGATGACATTCATTGCAACCCCTATTCTAACGTACAACTATGGAAAACGCTGGTACTGCTCATGGGTATGCGGTTGCGGTGCGCTGGCCGAAACCTTAGGAGACCCTTACAGACAAAATTCAGATAAATCCTTAAAAGCCTGGAAAATTGAACGCTGGATGGTGCATTCTGTACTTGTATTCATTACACTTACAACAGCCATGCTCTGGCTGAACTCCTGGAAAAGTGGAACTATTTTAGGCGATGCATCAGGATTATTTTCTCAATGGTATGGTTTTTTAATTGGCTCAGTCTTTTCAGGAGTTATTGGAACCGGATTTTATCCGATTATGGGTTCGAGGGTCTGGTGTCGCTTCGGATGCCCAATGGCAGCTATTTTAGGCTTGTTTCAAAGATTTAAATCAAAATTCAGAATTACAACAAATGGAGGACAATGTATTTCTTGCGGGAATTGTTCTACCTATTGTGAAATGGGAATTGATGTCAGAGCTTATGCACAGAAAGGTGAAAACATTATTCGCGCATCCTGTGTAGGTTGTGGTGTTTGTTCATCAGTTTGTCCGCGAGGAGTTTTGAAACTAGAAAATCTGGAAGAGGAAGGTCGGTTTATTCCATACATCCGCCATGAAGACAAGAAATGAATCCAGACCAACAAAAACCATTTATTTATGTAATCATCCCTGCATTCAACGAAAGCAAATCGATTGGAAAGGTCATTGCTGATATCCCTGCCATGGTCACTGAAATTATTGTAGTTGATAATGCTTCGACAGATAATACAGGAGAATATGCAAAAGAAAAAGGTGCTACCGTTTTAAGAGAAAACAGAAAGGGATATGGATACAGCTGCTTAAAGGGCATCGACTATATCAAAGAAAAGGCAGATAAGAAGGATATCATTGTGTTTTTAGATGGCGACTATTCTGACTTTCCCGGCGAAATTGAAATGCTAATCTCTCCGATAATTTCTTCTGGTTTTGATATGGTAATTGGCTCAAGAGTACTCGGAGAAAGGCAGAAAGGTTCCATGCTTTTCCAACAAATAGCAGGAAACTGGTTGGCCACCAAACTGAT
>CAMCTU010000081.1 GCA_945878525.1 Sphingobacterium thalpophilum | reverse complement strand
GCCGCCCGGTCTTTGACACTTCCGCCTGGCTGTAAATTTTCTAACTTGGCATAGATCTTTCCGGGCAAAGTGGCGCTGATCTTGTCGAGAAAGATTAATGGGGTATTGTGGATTAGGTCTAGGGTACTCAAGGTTTTTCAGACTCTTTTGACCGATTATCATCAAAAATTTCATTTTCAAATACATCTTGAATCAGCAATTCATCATCACCACATGTATGCATAAGCTTAAATGATTTCTCCCAATTGGTTCTGGGTAAATAACCTACTTTAGAATTATATATCTGCGGATTGTTCATTCTGACAATATTAATTGTTCATTTCTATGCTAAAGCTAATCTTTGCATTTAGTGCTTTAAAAACTTTTAAGATTGTCTCTACCCTGGCATCGGTCAGACTGTTTTCAAGTTTAGAGATTTGAGCTTTTTGTACCCCAACCAGCTTACCTAATTCTTCCTGTGTTAATTTACGATCTAAACGTGCCTGTTTGATCGCTTCTCCCAACAGGTCTATACGTAATTCATTTTCAAAAGCTTCGCGTCGGGGTGTTCCTGGCTGACCGATATGCTTATCAGTGATTTCTTCGAGTGTAAAAGTTTTCAAGCCTTGATTACTCATTTTAAGATGTATTGCGTGTAAAATATAGTTTTCTCAAACTTTCTGCTTTAATCAAATAGGCATGAGCCGTTTTTTGTGATTTCTTAATAATTCCATGGGTACAAATAATGGGAGTTTCTGCACTCATTCGCTTGTCCCAAAATGCAAAAAGCCGGTATTGTGTATTCTTGTAAAGAGTTCTAAACTCCAAGACCTCATCGTTTAACTTTTTAAAAAGCTCCTTATCATTTGAATATCGAGCTTTTGTGATATTGTAAATAATCTTGACCCTGATTTTCTCATCCAGAAGTTCGAGAAATTCAGCCGCTTCTTCCAAAAATTCAACGTGAAACTTTGGCTTCTGTAAATTATTATTCAAAGATAAAAGTTTCTTATTAAGGAAACAAACTATTCCCTTAATAAATCTTATAATAAACAACCATAAGCTGAAATAAAAACTTTAAAGTGGTGCTATTATTTAGCTATCGGTAAAATCAGGAATTTATTTAGACCCAGGGAAGCCAATCCTATTGGTCATGATTAATCAATCTTCAAAAAATCCCCATCAACAATAAGCAGCTTAACCCCGTGTTCAGTCACAGAACGATGTGAACTTAAATCATCCGAAACCACATAAGTGGACCCTTTTTCGAGTTTAAACCGCTCACCGGAATTCAACTCAGAGACAAACTCTCCTTCCAGGCAGTGCACTATATGCCCCTTTTGACACCAATGGTCAGCCAGATAACCCTTTAAATATTCAACCAAACGAATCCTTAGTCCGGGGAACTGAATGGTTTGCCAATAAGACGTTCCAGTCTCACCCTTATGCTCAGTTTTCTCAATAGCTGACCAGTCGATGGTTTGGAAAGGAATCTGGCTCATTTTGACAATTTAGCCTTATTTAAATATACCTGTTCACTAAATTCTCCAGATACTCCTGCTTTCCACTTCTAACCTCAGGCTCACCCATTTCAACGGCCAGGTTTCTCAGATCTTCCAGATTCAGCTTTCCTGCTTCAAAATCTTTGCCTTTGCCTGAATCAAATGAGGCATAACGATCCTGGCGGATCTTTTTATAATCTGAGTGTTTTAAAATATTATCAGCGGCAATCAGGGCACGGGCGAAAGTGTCCATACCACCAATATGTGCGTAAAACAAATCAGCAGGATCAGTAGAGTTTCTACGGATCTTGGCATCAAAATTAATACCTCCGCCACCAAAACCTCCAGCTTCAATAATTACCAGCATCGCTTCAGTCAGTTCATTGATATTATTTGGAAACTGGTCGGTATCCCAACCGTTCTGATAATCACCGCGGTTCGCATCAATTGAACCCAGTAAGCCGGCATCTACACTCACCTGCAATTCATGCTGAAAAGTATGGCCTGCCAGTGTAGCATGATTTACTTCAATATTCAATTTAAAATCATCCATCAGTTCATACTGCCGTAAGAAACTAATTACAGTGGCGGCATCATAATCATATTGATGTTTACTTGGCTCACATGGTTTCGGCTCAATAAAGAAAGTACCTTTAAATCCATTTTTACGAGCATAATCCTTTGCCATGTGCAGGAATTTAGCAAGATGCTCCTGCTCACGTTTCATATTGGTATTTAGCAGACTCATATATCCTTCACGACCACCCCAGAATACATAATTCTCACCACTCAAAGCGATGGTAGCATCCAAAGCTGCCTTTACCTGTGCTCCGGCATGGGTCAGTACATGAAAATCAGGATTAGTTGAGGCTCCATTCATATAACGGCGATGCGAAAAAAGGTTGGCAGTACCCCAAAGTAATTTCACTCCACTTGCCTTTTGTTTTTCTTTTGCATAAGAAGTAAGTGCCTGCAAACGGCGCTCATTTTCTAAAACATCATTACCATAATCTACTACATCTACATCATGAAAGCAGTAATATGGAAGGTTCATCTTAGTAATAAACTCAAAGGCTGCATCCATTTTATCTTTAGCACGTTCAACCGCATCAGTTTTTGAATCCCAGGAAAAAATATGGGTTGGCTCTCCGAAAGGATCTGCTCCGTTTCCAACAAATGAATGCCAGTATGCACAGGCAAAACGCAGGGTTTCTTTCATCGTTTTTCCAGCGATAATTCTGTTCTCATCGTACCAGCGAAATGCCAATGGATTATTGGATTCAGGCCCTTCATAGTGTATCTGATCTATGCCTTTGAAAAATTCTTTGTCTCCTGTTATGATGTTTGCCATGCTAAAAATTTTATGTTTTCGAATTTATATAATAAAATAGAAATTAGTGAAAAACAATCGGGCTAATGTTTCGCAATCAATAAAAAATGGAAGTGTAGACATCCCTCCGAGCGGCGAGATTTTTAATAGAAAACTATTTCATTAGCTTACCAGAATTGACGGTATAACTGGAAGTTCCGGTTAGTTGATAAAAACCTATATTTATGATCAGAATTATCACCGAAAGTCTAAAAAATAGAATATTCATGAAAACTTATCTCTTATTCTGCCTAAGCCTGCTCACTTGTACGCAGCTTCTAGCTCAAAATCATGAAGAATCAAACTACGATGAGTCGAAAGTACCTGCCTATACACTTCCTGATGTTCTTAAAACAAGAGAGGATAAAACAATAAACAGTAAAAAGGCCTGGGAGAAGAATCGAAGGCCTGAAATTCTGGCTTTGTTCGAAGATCATATTTACGGGCAGGTACCTAAGTCTTTTGAAGACATTCGGTTTTCAGTCCTCAGTGAGGATAAACACATTATGAATGGTAAATCTAATCGCAAAGAAATTCTGATTGAGGTGTTTAACCATGGTAAAAGTGTTAGGATTAATCTGGTTCTATTTATCCCAAACAATGCTACTAAACCCTCACCTGTATTTTTACTGATCAATAATCGCGGCAAAGAGAATACCGATCCCAGCCGTAAGATAATAAGTGAATTCTGGCCTGCAGAAGTACTTATTGACGCAGGATATGCCATTGCAGCTTTTCATGTTAGTGATCTAGCTCCGGATAATAAAGATGATTTCATGAACGCGGCCATGCAATTATACCCCGATCAGTTAAATGCAGATAATGGTATGCGTACCATCGGTGCATGGGGTTGGGGCGCAAGCCGGGTGATGGATTATTTTGAAAATGATGGGCAGATCGATGTAAAAAAAGTAGCGCTTGTAGGGCATTCAAGGGGCGGAAAAGCATCGCTCTGGGCAGCAGCTCAGGATCAGCGCTTTGCAATCTGCATCACTAACTGCTCAGGAAGTACAGGAGCAGCATTAGCGCGCAGAAAGTTTGGAGAACGGGTGAGAAGGATCAACACCTCATTCCCGCATTGGTTTAATGCCAATTACAAAAAATACAATGATCACGAGGAGCTTTTGCCTGTTGATCAACATATGTTGATCTCACTGATTGCTCCCAGACCAGTTTACGCTACAAATGCCTCAGAAGATCTTTGGGCAGACCCAAAGGGGACTTTTTTATCCCTGAAAAACGCAGAGGGTGTTTATGGTTTGTATGGTTTAAAATCAAATTTGCCGGATACTCCTCAGGGATTGAATATTCCTTTGATAGAATCTCCTTTAGCTTATCATAACCGGGAAGGGAAACATGATATGACCGTTTACGACTGGAAACAGTTTGTTAAGTTTGCAGATTATCATTTTGGGAAGGGGAGGTAATATTGGACAACCAATTGTCACTGCGAGTGTAGCGAAGCAATCCCAAAGGTTTTATTATAAATGTCCTAAGATTGCTTCGTCGTACTTGATCGCCCGTCCGGTCAGGCGGGCTTGCAATGACAAACTAATAAGCAAGCCTACAAATGCGCCATAAGCAATTCTTTCCACTCCTGATAAACAGGTTCGTATTCCCAGGATTTTTGAGGTTCGATCTTGCGGAGAGGTTTTAAATTTGAGAACGCATTTTCAGTACTAAATTCACCAACACCAATACCTGAACCAATTGCTGCCCCTGTACTGCCTTCATTATTGTAAAGTTCAACCGGAACTCCGCAGGCATTCACAAATGCTTCAATAAAAAGTTCACTCGAAAACATATTCGCTTTACCGGCGCGTATTAGTCCGGGTTTCATACCGTTCTCGCGCATAATATCTAGCCCATAACGGAAGGCAAAAGCAATACCCTCCTGAACAGCCCTGAAAATATGTGCACGACTTTGAATGTTGAGGTCAATACGATGAAAGTGGGCACCGATATTCTTATTATTCAGCATTCGCTCGGCTCCATTCCCAAAGGGCAAGATCCTTAAACCATTACTCCCAATTCCGATCGCAGAGGCTTCGGCATTCATGCTATCATAATCAAGCCCTGGTGCAATTACATCCCGGGTCCAGCGATTCAGTATTCCGGTTCCGTTGATACAAAGCAATACCCCAATCCGCTTTTGTTCTTCAGAAAAATTAACATGTGCGAAGCTATTGATCCGTGATTGGTGATCATACGTCAGTTGATCTGAAACGCCATAAATCACCCCGGATGTACCTCCATTGGCCGCAACCTCTCCCGGCTTCAAAACATTCAGGGAAAGGGCATTATTAGGTTGGTCTCCTGCTTTATAACTTACAGGAATACCATGTTTTAATGAAAGTTTGGCAGCAATTTCAGCAGTTATCCTTCCATGATCTGTAAATACCGGCTGGATCTCAGGGAAAAAATCCTCCGGGAAGCCAAAATGATTTAAAACTTCCTTTGAAAGCTCATTCCTGGTAAAATCCCAGAAAACCCCTTCAGAAAGAGATGAAACACTGGTATTAATCTCTCCGCTAAGCTTCATCCCAATAAAATCACCGGGAAGCATCACTTTATATATCTTTTCAAAAATTTCAGGCTCATTTTGTTTCACCCAGGACAGCTTTGAAGCTGTAAAGTTTCCAGGCGAATTAAGCAGACTGCTCAAGCATTTTTCTTCACCAATGGTGTTAAATGCTCTGTTCCCAATCTCAACTGCCCTGCTATCGCACCAAATAATTGAATTCCTGAGTATATTTTGTGCCTTATCAACCAATACAAGACCATGCATCTGATAGGCGATTCCTATGGCTCCAACGGATTTCGAATCGTACAAGCCTGTAGCATTTGCCTTGAGAATGGCTTGCTGAACATTTTCCCACCATGTATCCGGCGATTGCTCCGCCCATCCGGGATGTTCAGCAATAATTGCAGTTTCAGTTTCAGGATATTGAACAGTACACAGGCACACCTGAGTTTGAGAATCAATAACAGATACTTTAATTGAGGAAGTGCCGAGGTCGATACCTAGTAGTAGCATATTAGTTATTAGTGGTTAGTTGCTGGTTGGTTAGACCGATTCCGTTAAATTAACTGGTTATTTCCTTAATCCAAAAATATTAATCCAGAATGCATTATGAGCAATTCATTTGATTTGAACAACAAATTAAGACTTAAAACCTATAACTTAAATCAGTTTCTGATATGTTCTCCACCACAAATCGGGCATCTCGCCTGAATTGGCAGTCTGGTAATCCTCATACCGGCAGGGAACCAGATGATGTCTTTCATTTTTTGACTTTCCTGAAGGATAAGGTACCTGCATCCACCAGCGATCAGATTTCTTGCTTTTGACAAATACCAGTTCATAAGACCCGTCTTTGAGTCCGGCTCTGTAGGTTATGTATTGCGATTTTGGCAATAAAGGATACTCCTTCTTCCTGTTATAAAATCCATCTACAAAATACCATACCATCTGGGCCAGCAGCATTGCAGTCTGTCCATTCAGGTCATACGCCGGATTAAATTCATAAAATCCAATTGAAGAAAGCTTATCATTCATGCCGGCATATCTTGCGATCTGGCAGGCATTCTCTCCATAAAACCCATTTGGAGTGGCATTAGCATTACCTGAAGCATCCGAAGAACGAACAGCAGAAATGTCAAAACTGATCATATTTGCATTTCGGATCACTGGTTCAGCAAGATTAATATTACCCGCAAAATCCCCCAGGCGATGTACGTCAAAATAGAGCTTTTCCATTAATTTCAGGCTTTCCTGATTAACATAAAAGATCTGATATCCTATATTACTGAAGTTAAAAAGGAAATTTGGTTGATGTAAAAAAATCTTGTTCAAATAAGAAATTGAAGTGGTCTCAATCGTTCCGTCGATATTGTCGTCAAGATCAAAATGTGAATCCACCACCAGTAGGTCAACTTTCTTTTCCAATGCTTCGTAGGCCATGAACTGAGGATATGTCAGATCTTGTCCGCCGCCAATGATCACAGGTATAATGTTATTTTTGATTAACTCAGTTACCAGAAGCTTAAGCGCAACATAGGTATCAGAAACCTTGTGCCCTGCACGTATATTACCAAGATCTACGATACGGCTATTGTAATTGCCCTCATTAAGTTCATAAAATTTCTGTCTGAAAGTATCCGGAGCAAGAGCAGTCCCGGTATTATTGATGGAATTACGATCTTCGAGAACACCAATGAGCGCTATATCATAAAGTCCATTTTCGAGATCGGGAAAATCATGATCATAAACTGTTATCTTGGTTCCCAAGTGACTTGTATAGAAACCATTTCCCGGGCTAATGGAATCGAAATCAACCGGACTAAGAAAATCAGATAGTGACATAATAATCGTTCCTGTAATTTAATTGACAGATTTTTTAATTGAACAACCCCCGATTAATTTTAATTAAATAAAATTGAAGAAGAATCAGATAATTGAGAACAGACTCAAAGCAAATATCAGTTTATTCAGTTACTTTTGAAAGCATTTAAAAAAATTCATCCGGATGATTTTAGTTACCGGCGCTACCGGTTTTTTAGGTTCAGAATTAATCAGCCAATTGCTGCTCAGAGGAGAAAAAATCAGAGCAATTAAGCGGATTACATCCCGGATACCCCAGTTTTTAGCAGATAAAAAAGATCTTGAGTGGTTCGATGCAGATATCCTTGATTATTTTGCACTGAGTGATGCCATGGATGGAATAAGCTGTGTATATCATTGTGCTGCGCTTATTTCCTTTCAATCCAAAGATAAAAAGGAGATGTTAAAGGTGAATGTAGAAGGTACAGCAAACCTTTTGAACATTTGTATGGAAAAAAACATACAACGCTTCTTACATGTTAGCTCTATTGCGGCTATTGGTGAGAGTAAAAAAGCAATGCTAATTACAGAGAAGGATCATTGGGAACTTGTATCTGGTCAAAGTGCTTATTCAGTATCAAAATACAAGAGTGAGATGGAGGTATTCAGAGCAGCAGCAGAAGGATTAAATGTGGTTATTGTAAACCCCTCTATCATTATTGGTAAAAACGCTGGTAAAGAAGGAAGCGGACAGCTTTTTGAATCTATTCGTACTGGCCTGAATTATTTTCCCGGAGGAAGTAGTGGCTATGTGGATGTAGTGGATGTTGCCAAAATTATGATCCTTTTAATGGAAAGTAACATTCGGGATGAACGTTACATTATCAATGCAGAAAATCTAAGTTATAAAGAGTTTTTCTCTAAAATCGCCTTGAATTTTGGAAAAAAATCACCTTCTGTAGCCTTAAAGCCCTGGATGATGTATTTAGCCTGGCTTGGAAGCAAGATAATTACCCCAATAACCGGTAAACGTTTTGGGTTAAGTTTAGAGACGGTGCGTAGTGCATTCAAAAAACATCAGTATTCCAATGAAAAAATTAAAAAAGCATTAAATTTTAATTTTAAACCCCTAGATGAATCAATCAGCGAAATTTGTCTGAACCTTAAAAATACTTAATACCCTAATTTTTATAATTTTGAAGCAGTTTTACATCATAGATTTCGACAGTACATTTACCCAAGTGGAAGCCTTGGATGAACTTGCCCGAATCTCATTAATGAATCATCCCGAAAGGGAAAAGATTTACCAGAAAATTGAAAGTCTGACTAATGCGGCAATGGAAGGTAAAATGTCATTCCGCGAGAGCCTGACTGGTCGTGTACAACTACTGGAGGCAGATCGTAACCATTTAAAAACTTTAGTCAGTTTATTAAAAAAGAAGGTTTCATCATCATTCTCCAGGAATAAAACGTTTTTTAAAAAGCATTCAGATTCAGTACTTATAGTCTCCGGTGGGTTCAAAGAATTTATTACCCCGGTTGTACTTCCTTATCATATCCTCAAGGAAAATATTTATGCCAACACTTTTGTTTTTGATGATAATGGGAAGATTATTGGTTATGATGAAAATAATCCGCTTTCCAATGAGGGAGGAAAAGTAAAACTATTGAAAGAACTCGATCTGAAGGGCGATATATACGGAATTGGCGATGGCCATTCAGATTTCCAGTTAAAGGAATTTGGGATGATCAAAAAGTTCTATGCATTTACTGAGAATATAGAGCGTAAAACTGTGGCTGAAAAAGCCGATCATGTTACACCAAGTTTTGATGAGTTTCTTTACGTCAATAATTTACCAAGAGCTATTTCCTATCCTAAAAACCGGATACTTTGCCTAGTGATTGGGGATGTTCCTGATCTGGCTATTCAAACTTTAAAAAAAGATGGATTTTCCATTCGTCATAAAAAAACCTTTGAAGAAAAGTATGTACCTGATGTAGGAATGATGATTTTGGCAAATGGTGAATTGCTTGAAAGGGAAAAACTGGAACGGGCTGTAAAACTAAAGACGATTGGCTACCTTGGAAATAGTGAACCAAAACTTTCGCATGGTTTGTGTACTGATATGGGTATTGTCATATTTGACGATCCAAAAATCAGCCCAAAAAATCCTGAATTTATCGCTAAAAGGATGGTCAATTTTATCAACCATGGTCATACCTATGTAAGTGCGAACTTTCCTAATCTTCAACTTCCGAGAATATCAGGAGCTCATCGATTGATCCATATACACAAGAATATGCCTGGTATCATGGCTCAGATTAATAAAGTATTTGCTGATCATCAGATCAATATTGTGGGGCAATACCTGTTGACAAATCCCAGCATAGGTTATGTTATAACTGATGTAAGCGACGAATATGACAAAAAGGTATTGAAGGCTCTGAAACAGATTGATCATACGATCAAGTTCAGAATACTTTATTAAGCATAAAGTCTCGAAACTGAAAGCCAAAAACTGATATCAGAGGATCAAAAAGCAGCTTACAGTAAGGTTTTTCAACAAAAATCATTAAATTACAAGCCTGATTAAATTTAAATATTGTGTCTGATAAATTAAATATTTCCGTAACCAAAACAGCCCAGTCACGTTTAGCTGACATAGATTTCAATAATTTACCTTTTGGAAAGACCTTTTCTGACCATATGTTTATTGCTGATTACAGCGATGGAACATGGAAAGACTTCAGAATTGTGCCTTACGGAGAGATTGGATTCAGTCCTGCGATTTCTGCCCTGCATTATGGACAGGCATTTTTTGAGGGCATTAAGGCTTACAAACATTTAAATGGAAATGTAAGCATTTTCCGTCCTGATAAAAATGCGGAACGGTTTAACCTCTCAGCCCAGCGTTTATGTATGCCTGAACTTCCGGTTGATATCTTTTTACAAAGTCTTGAAGCACTGGTTAATTTAGACAGGGACTGGGTGCCATCACAAGCAAATCACAGCCTTTACATCAGGCCATTCATGTTTGCCACCGATCCATTTTTGGGTGTAATACCCTCATCTACATATAAATATATCGTTTTAACTGGCCCAGTTGGCCCTTATTTTTCAAAGAACCTAAAAGTAAAGGTTGAGACCTTTTATTCAAGAGCGAGTGAAGGTGGTTTCGGATTTGCTAAAGCTGCAGGTAATTATGGTGGCTCTATGCTTCCGGGAATGAAAGCAACTCAGGAAGGTTTTGACCAGCTGATTTGGACAGATTCAAAAGAACATGCCTACATTGAAGAACTGGGAGCTGCCAATATTATGTTCATGCTGGATGGAAAGTTAATTACACCGTCAACAAGAGATACCATTCTGAAAGGTGTTACTCGCGATACTGTTTTGACTCTGGCAAAAAATTGGAATATAGGAATTGAAGAACGCAGAATTTCTGTTAAGGAAATCATTGCTGGAATTAAAGAGGGTCGGATTAGCGATGCATTTGGCGTAGGTACTGCAGCTACAATAGCCCATATTGCAGAAATCGGATATGAAGGTGAACTCTATGCCCTTCCTGATCCTGCAAAACGCGTTTTCTCGAACCGGGTACTCGATGCGTTAAATGAACTGAGGTATGGTCGCTCAGTTGATGAGCATGGGTGGAATTTTATGGTCCGGGTCTAGCCCGGACTGACAACGGGTCTAGACCGGACTGACATGGGGTCCGGATCGGGGTCCGGACTGACAATGGATTAGGTCTTGACTAACGTAGGGGTCAAGCACTGGCTGATAATGGATATTTTAAGGGCTGATATTGGGTAAAGGCAAGCCATGTCAGTCCGGACTTGATCCGGACCTGTTTATCCTGCGAATATCACGTTTCTTGAGCCTTTCGTCGCGTCTTTCTTCTCTGTTAATTCGTTCAATTTCCATCTTGCCCAGCCGCATAACTATTTCTTTTTGGGTAGCAGCATCGAATCCAATAGTATATAATAGCGCTTCAGCAAATCCTTTCCATATCATATTAAAGAAAGAAGAACGCTCAGGTCGGACATAATTAAAAATGCCCCTTCGCACAGCCTTACCCCTTTCAGGATTATCGTCTTTGATTATTAAAATATTTGCAAAAATAGAGGCAATGCTTTTTCTCTTTAATCGACTTGAGTTTTCACTTTTTTCTAAAAGAGTAATTTTTAAATCATTGTAATAACAGGTCAAACTACCTTTAACGCCATTGACGCTTCCTTTACCACTAAAAATCAGTTGATTTATATAACCAGATTTTACTTCAATAAGCGATAATGGCCTGATTGCAGAATTAAACATTTCTGCATCAAGTTTTCCAAGCTTCCCGGAAAAGTCGAAAGCTCCCGCCGAATCTGGCAAATTGAATTTCATTGCTACATCAAGACGGCCACGATCCATTAAAAGAGCGGTCAACTTCGCTTTACTGAATTTATTTTTAATCAGATTAAGTGGATCATTAGTCACATTGAAAATGCTTCCATTGGTTGCTCCAAAAGAAAGAGTCCCTTTTCTTTTGGAGTCAGGATTGTACTCTGAATAATTGATATGAGTATCCTTTAATAACACTGTATCAATAGTGGTATCAAGCTTGAAACGCCTTAATGCCAACTGGGGAAAATTAACTCCTTTATCCCTGATAGATTCGGGCATTCCACGATGCAAAAATACCGATAAATCACCTCTTTTAAAGTGTAAAGAAGAAGCAATCAGTCTGCGGTCACGGCTTAATAACTTATAATCTATATTATTTAGCTGAATGTCTTCAAATTGTACAGAATACCGATCCTTCTGAAACTTAAACCTTCTTGAAAACTCCATTTCTGAGAATTTTGGCAATAAGTTAAATCCTTTTATATGAGCATATCTTCCTGCAGTTGAAGCTTTGAATTCACTGAATTGAATATTGTAATTTCCGTCTTCCGTTAAGGTTTTGTAACCAAGTAGTTCGGCATAAATATCTTTGGTATAATATAATCTGGATCGATCATACTTTGATAAAGAATCAATTAGCAGATCGCTGATTCTGATGTAAAGATTCTTAAGTCCAGTAATTCTGCTCCCTCCCTCTGGGCTACGATCTATGTA
>CAMCTU010000080.1 GCA_945878525.1 Sphingobacterium thalpophilum | reverse complement strand
TTTATTTATATTTAAAATTATAGATGGAACAAACTTCAACAATACAACTACGAACAAATTTCAAATCTGAGCTGGATTTGGTTTCCAAAATACTTGAGCTCACTAGCTCAAGCTACATTACAAATACCCAGCTTATTGAACGTGAGATCGAACACAATCAGGATATTTACATAATTAACAATGAGCTGGGAGACCTTCTAGCATTTTTCATGATCAATTTTGAGAAGGTTAATGGAGAAGATACCTATTATCTTGGTTTGAGCGGATGCAGGGATGATTTAAAAGGGAAAGGCCTTGGAAAATCACTCTATTTAAAGTTTATGGAAAATTGCCGCCTGAAAGAAACTCGTGAAGGTAGAAAGTTTTTATTATGGTGGACAACAGCCACCCCCATAGTTTACTATTGGTTTAATAAATATGTTTCCAAAGTTCAACCCGATATGAATGGAAATTTTGATGAAAACGGTAGAAAAATTGTTGAAGCAATTATTAAAGAAAAATTTCCAGAACTTGAGATCGACAATCAGCATCCTTTTATCCTACGTTCTGTAGCAGAAAATACAGTTTATTCGTTCAGTGAACAACAACGTTTAATTCGGGCTACAGAGAACCTTGGTATAGATGTATTTCAACGATTTAACCTTAGAGAAGACAATGCAGACCGATTTCTGATGATTGGTTATGCACCTGATTGATTGGAATCAATAAATATGGCAAGAGCATAGGCGTCTATCAGTAGGTTGCCATATTCATGACCCATATCAACCAGATATGGATTAGCAGTTGAAGCTTTCGAAGAACCCATTGGTTTATCACTTTTTGATCCAAGTTTATGGATAGCCAGATTAAACAAATAGGCACATTGTAAAGATGTTAAATTGTACTTCCCTTTTAAGTCAGCCAGCATCATATCTTTAACACTCCGATCATCATTATTCAATAACTGAGAAGCTTTAGCATGCATATTTCTGATTTTGCTGGCATGAAAAGCGTTTAGTACTGAAATATCCTTTGTAAATTCATAATAAGTAAGCAGGCAGGCCTCTTTTAGAGCCGGATTAACGAGTGTAAAGTCTTTCATTAAAAATTCTTTGAGCTTTTTCTCTTTACTCTCAGAATGAACAGAAACAAACTGTTGAAGTCTATTAACTTTCTGATCAAATGATGCCGGCTCAAAAATGGGAATAAGCCTACTTTTTAATTCCTTATTTAGCGTATTGTCCAGAAGCTCAAGGGCAAAGAGCCGGTTCTCAATATCCTGATTATCATGATTTGTAATTATTTCGTATATCACCTGAATTGCAGATGGATCATATAAGACTTTCAATAACTCAAATAAAACCTTAACCAACATATTGTGGTATGCCTTTAATTGTGATTGCAATTCCAAATCATCAATTTCTTGAAGATCAAACTGCGCAGACATCACCAGAATTAATTCGTTGCTGTAGTATTCACAAAGGTTTTCAAAGTAAAAGAAATCTGACACTTCAGTTTTTACAGTATTTAAATTGTAGGCTTTTAGTAATTCATACCTTAACTGCAGATCTGAAATCTCTCCAAATTCCTTAACTAACTTTAATGGGAAGTTCTGCCCTGCACTTCTGAAATAATAAATAACCAATAATCTATGAAAGAAATTATCTGTAGCAAAATAAGAAGATATAATCTTATGTTTAATTTGATCTTTATCATCTGTTTCAATATGACCTAAAATTCTTGGTGAATACCGCATTAATTGATTTATATCACCTTTGAGTTTAAAATCAACAATAGAATTTAAAGCCAGATTTAATGCTGTGATAAACGGATCATTATTTTCTGCTGAAATTATTTTAAGCGGATCTTTAGTTTTGATTAGACCGATTTCTTTTTCTTTGGAAGATTTATCAGATCTTATTTCAGTTAGATACTTCCATATTTTCTTTTTATAATTTACGTGCAGGTTACGGCTTAAAACAGTCCAGGTTAAAAATAGAACAAAACATACACCAGAGATGATTTTCAGAAAAAATAGAGGCTCCGAACCCGAAAAAAGACCTGATAATAAAAGCAGTAGTAGTCCTGAAATAACTGTAGCTATCTGATTTAAAACACCTTCAATTGTAGCTTCAATTTTTAATCGATCAGGACCAGTAACCTGATATAGAACCTTTATTGCGGGAGTAGAAATAGCTTTTCTGATCACTCTCTCTCCAAATTTCGCTAAAAAAATAAAAGATAAGATAAAGATAGGTTCGTCCTGGAACAGCAAACCTCCCAGAATCGAAAGTACAAAGCAAGTTGATAATAAAACAGGAAGCAGTAGTATTGAAAATTTTACCCCTTTTGAGCTCAAAATATGACCTGAAAGAAAAGAGAAAACTAATTCTCCTATCTTTACAACACTAAAGAAAAATCCAACAATAGTTGAAATTTCAATTCCACTGTATTCCGACATGAATCTTACAGAGACTAAATAGGAATAGTCAACAAAATAAATTGCAGCAACCGAAAACAGAGAGACTACTGCAATTAGCATATAGAATTTTTCATTACTAAAGAATGATAGATTCAGCTTTTTTAAGGTTTTTTTTGCTAGGAGTACATGGCTCAGTTTTTCATGATTATCATTTGCCAGATTATAAATGGGTATTAAAGCAGGGATAATACAAACAGAAGCAAGGATTAATAAATAATTGGGGCTTCCGGTCAACTGACTTATTAAAGGAGCTGTCAAATAACCAATTATGGAAGCAATGATTTCTCCGGTACCAACTAGTGCCAATAAGCGCTTACTTTGAGCCATATTGTAAAGTCGGGCACAGATTCCAGAAAAACTCAATGCAAAGATGATTGTAAAGGGCATATTGAAAAGAAAACCTAAATAGGCTATGTAAACAGCATAATCCTTATTCTCACCTAATCTTCCAAATGCAATAAAAACAACCGCAGCAACAATGAAGAAAGCAATGACACTTTCTCTATAACTTTTAATAATTCCTTTTTTCTGCTGTCTGTACTGATATATTTTTATTAAAAGTACTCCTCCTAGACCTGAAATAATATAGGCATAGGGTAGGTTAGATACACTTGCTTTTTGAATCAGAAAGCTGTTAACGGCAACAAAATAATAGGAAAGTCCGATTCCGGTTATAAGCGATAAAAGAAAAAGAGATCTGAAGGATTTCTGTTCTTCCGGTCGAAGGTTTATTACACCAGACAATCCTTTGATGATGGCCATAACTAATTAGATAAATTTGCTATTAATCTGGCTGTTAGCGTTCGTCCTGCTTGTGGTATTCTTGAGCTTTGAACGCCACTAGCGGCCCTCACTCCAGGAGCAACATATTCCAGATCAAATAAATTATTGGTTATGATTTGGAACATGATTGTTTTGTTGATGCTATAGCTAACTGCAGAGTTTATCATTGTGTAGCCTGGTGTTTCATTAAACGAACTTCCACTAATTGATGTTTTGGCTCCTGTGGGTTTATCTCCAACAAAATTTGCCCTTACATTGAGATTTAATTTATCCTTAATGAATTTTGCATTGACACCTGCATTTACAGAAAAATTAGAAATATCACCTATTCTCACTTCCTGGGTACCGCTTGCGCCAGATGAAATTCTTGTTGGATCGATCGTTGTAAAATTAGCAAATAAGGATAGCTTTTCGAAAATTTTGGTCTCGCCTGCAAATTGAACTCCCTGAATATGAGATTTGCCAATTGCACGGAATTGGGTGGTTCTCAAACCCAATGTATCGATATTAACGGTCCCGAGGGTATTATTGTATGTAGCGTTAAAGTAGGATAATTCAAAAAAGGTCTGATTAAAGGGAGTAAAACGGGTCGAAAACTCTAGATTTTTTACACGCTCAGGTATCAGCAAAGGATTATTAACCAATCTAGCTGAAGATGTTGAAAATTTATTATAGACCGAAGCATCAAGGAAGGCTTCTGAATAAATGGATTTAAAAATGAACTTGCCAGGGTAATAGACAACAGATAATCTTGGATTGAATACTGTTCCATAACCATAAATACTATTAATCTTGTTATTATCCATTCTGCCGGCAGCACTAATATTCAACTTTCTTGCTCTATCCTGATAGCTTAACTGCCCGTAAACTCCTAGATCCATGATAGAATAGTAATTTCCTCCTTTTATCCCATTTGCTGAAGTTCCGGTGGTTATAGGGTCTTCAGTACTTGAATTAACATAGTCGCCCTGCAAAAGTCCATTTCTCAATTCAACCCCAAGGTTAAAATCCATTTTCTCATTAACAACATAGTTCATCTTTGTCTCCGACCTGAACTGTTTTGATTGTTGTGAGTAATAATTGGGTAGAAAATAAGGATTCCGGCCGCTAATCAGATCCTGAAAAGCAATACCAGCATTTGCAAAACCATAAAAACGCGTTATGACTGATTCTTTACCGAAATCACTGGTACGGAAATACGAAAAATTAGAAAAAGAGATGCGTTCAGATAAACTCTTATCATATCTGACATAAAAATTTTGTTGGCGAACTTCCCAGTGAGTAAGTTCCTTGCTAACTGCATAGTACCTATCGATATAAATTGGGGCCACCCCTTCAGACCATTTTTGGTATTCTAATCCAAATTTGAAGTCTCCAACACGAAGTTTAGCCGACAAATAATAGTTTTTAGCTTCATCAGAATACTGCGTTCCTATCCCTTTATAGCCCTTTTTATAATTGGCCTGATCCAATGAATCAGCCCTAAAAATGGCTGCTGGTGTTGGCAAAATCTTGGTTTTGTCGGCATTTACTGTAAAATACCTTCTGCCCGGATCACTCGCTAAATAAGCAGCTTCTCTTGCGGCGGTATAATCTTGTGTTAAGATGTTTTGATAACGATTTGGCCCAAATTCATCTGCAGACCATTTATTGTCCCAGTCCGGGTAGGATGAAAGATCATGTTCATCTGAATGATAAGCTCTACCCGTTACAGCAAAGAACATATCCCTTCCCGCTCCTGAAACTGTTAGGTCTCCAAACCTGGTATTTAATGACCCGAGTCCCCCATGACCGTTTACAGCAAATTTGGAGGTTTTATCATTTGAAGTTAAGGCCTTTTCTTGCTTAAAATAATCTTCTTCATTTTTGGTTATTATGTTCACTACTCCAAGAAATGCATTTGCGCCGTAGATTGTTGAAGTAGGACCATAAATAATTTCCACCCTTTTGATGTTGCTTAGCGCGTATTGCCGACTGATAAATGCAGAGTTAGACCACATTTCATTATTTTCTACTCCATCTATAAGTAATAAAGTTCTATCGGTATTGGCAGCTGTGCGGTAACCCCTTTGATAAATATCAGAATATGATAATCCGGAATTTCTGGATATGTCAAAGCCCGGAAGATCGTGAAATAGTTGTTCAAGGTCGATATATCCTCGATTCAGAATATCTTCATAAGTAATAATCTGGATTGTTGCCGGGGCAAGTTCAATACTCTCTGCTTTTTTTGATACTGATGAAGTTAACTTACCGCGTAGTTGCTGTCTGAGGAATAATACCTGAAGTCTGAACCGATCTGGATCTCTCGTATCTGCTTCAAAATTATCTTTCAATAATAAAAGTCGCTCGATACTTTCATCTGCCTTTTCAATTGAATCTAATGCAAGATAAGACATTGACAATAAACGGTACGCCTGAACTTTTTCACTAAAATTAAATCCCTTTCCAGAAATACAGGAATTCAATTTATTGATACTTTCATAAAACTTTCCAATATTGTATTGGCCTTCAGCATCATTCAATGTATTTAAACCACATTCCTGAGCATTAACCTTGCTAATAATTATAATTGTAATTATCAATAGCAGTCTAAAACGTAATTTTATAATCATAATTAGTTTTTAACAGAGGTTAGTGATTTAAAAATGCCAGCCATTGAGGTATGCCATCCGATTATACGTTTATCTTCACTTGCAGTGTAAAGGAACTTTCCATCAGGAGAATAAATTAAACCATACACCCACTTATTGTGGCCCCTTAACGTGAGAATATCTTCTGTATTTTTTGAGATCATGATAGCACCTACATCCATTAGCTTAATCGTCTGGTCGCTGCTTACTGATGCAAGCTGAAGATTTCCATTTACTGCACTAAATTTGAGATCATTTACAGAAGAGGCATGCGGAGTAAAGCTTATTTGCGCCTTATTAGAATTGAGATCCCGAAGGTAGATACCACCATCATAAGTGCCTGCTGCCAGGAAATCAATTCCCGGACTAATTGCAATACTCGTAATTCTGGAATTTAAGGTGATAACATTTTCAGGACTTTGAGGAATATTATCTGAATTGGTGTAAATAGATGCCTTATTACCACTTACAAGAAATAATTTTCCATTTCGACCATAGGTCATTGTTGAAAATACTCCAGTTGTAAATTTGATTTGATTTAAAGAAGCACCAATACTGTAAATACCTAAACCCCTATTCGTTAGAATTACAAATTCATTATTATTCTTGAATAATGTTAATTTGCCAATTCCTTCAAATTTTATACGTGATATTTCTTTAATTGAATTGGCACTGGAAGAGATATCCAGGAGTAATCCCATTCCCGTTGAGGTCACTACAAGCGCTTTATTTCCATCAGGAGAAGTAGCTACAGAACGAGCTTCAGCTTTAAGATCGTAAGATGAAATGGGTTCGATTATGCCCCGATCTGCTTTTAACAAATAAAGCATACCTGATTCATCCACTGATATGAGCTGATTATTTGAAGAGCCTAAAGAAATGCATCTCACTGCAAATTTATGAGCAGAAAATTGATTCTTATTTTGAATAGCACCTAACCAGTTAAAATGCAAAGCATTATAAATATCGCTGTTTTGGTTTGGACCAGCATTCTCTGCATTTAGCTTATAAGCGTTGATAATACTATTCCTGCTTTCCTCCTGCTTATTGTCATTTAATAACATCATGGCTTCATATGCAAGGTTTCTTGCCTGTGCAATATCTTTTAACCTGGAGGAAATCAGTGTCTGTTCTTTGGCTATTTTTTCATTACTTACAGCTCGTTCGGTTTGGGTTTCAGCAATCCCCTGTTGTTGTCTGGCAATCTCTGCATTCTGATCTGAAATAACTTTCTGCCGTACTGCATAAGCTTTTTGCTGCTCGGCAATTAGTTTTTGCAAAAGCGCATTCTTCTCACTTTTTTTGGCATTTTCTTGCTCAGCTATAGCAATTGACTTTTGAAACAGGGCTTGCTTTTCGCTCTCCTCAGCTTCAGCTTGACTTTTTTGTGCAATGTATTTTTGATCTTCAGCTAACTTTTTCTGCATTTTTGCCTCCTCACCTTCCTTCTTGGCCAAAACAGTTTGTTTGGTAGCTATATTCCTTAATTGGAAAGAATATACCGCCAAAAGAAAAGCTGCAAATGCGATGATTGAGATGATAATTGTGATTCTTCTGGCTCTTTTTAACCTCTCCTTCTGCATTCTTTCTTTGAAGCGCATTTCTTTCTCGTTCTGATCTTTGCTATGATCCAGATATAGAATAGCCTTATCAAATAGATTATTGTATCGGGACGCCCAAACAGAGTTTGGAGCGTTTTCCTGCTTCCAATTCCAGGCAACCTGTAATTCAGGGTCTCCTAATAATCCACATTTCCCTGCTTCATATAATTCCGCAGCTTCGCATAATCGAAGATACGTTGAAGCAGATTGGTTTTCTACCTCTACCCAATGCATCAGGCGTTCCCAAACCCGCATAATACTTTCGTGGGAGATATCGATAATTGATTCTTCGGTCAGTTCTTTCCCAACAGGTGGCATTAAAAAACCTCTGCCTTTTTTTCGAAAATTTTCGATAACCTGTATTACTTGTTCTGGTTTAGCATTTGAAAGCAAGCAAAGTTCAGATAGTTGGCTTGGCCGTCTTACCCCTCTTGAATCTGCTCCCCGCTCTGTCAGTGCTCTGAAAACTGATTCACAAATTTGTTTTAGCTCAGGTGTTTCTAATTCAGAGTAGGCTTCTTCAGCATGCTGCGATAAGGCATGCTCCATTGTGCCAATTTCAAGGTAATCATCAAGATCAATTTCCTTTTCTGAATAAGGTTCCGGATTATTTTTTTTGTAAGCATCCCATGTTCTCATGAGTGCATGCTGTAAGATTGGCAACTGATCCGGATTATCTCCTACATCATTTAATAATTGATTTAATAATCGCGGACTCATACTGGCCCCACCAACTCCTACTGGCCCCATAATAGCATCTCTCCTTTCATCACGAGTCATTCTTGGGACCAGATACTGTCCTTCATTTATCGCTTCTGGAAGGCCTCTAAATTCAGTACAATCACCCAGAAAGTCGGAGCGCATTGTAAATACAACGTATATTGGTAATTCACGTTGCTCTGTTGCTTTTAAAAGTAGATTGATAAAAGCTACTGAATCTCTTTTACCTTCTTTAGCTTCTTTCTCAAATTTTATAAAACGGAATAATTCTTCAAACTGATCAACAAGAATTAGAAGATTGATTTTAGGATCAATTCCCGCTTGCGTAAAAGCATCAATAAGTCCGAAATTACTTCTCCTAAGTACACTCTCAATAATTGATGAATACATCTGTTCATCGTCATCAGATTCATGATTATACAAAATACCATTTTGTGATAATGCCTGAGCCAGATTACCTATGGGATTCACCCCAGGCCTTAATGAACAAATTTTCCAGTTGGAACCTGCTCCCGACATAAAACCACTATGAAGAGAGGGAATCAGCCCGGATTTTACCAATGAAGATTTTCCACTACCGGATGATCCAATGACAGTTAAAAAGCGTTGAGTACGCAATTTTTTGAGAAGTTCGTCAACCTGCTTCTCACGTCCAAAGAATAGGATATCCTCTTCTTCTTCGAAAGCTCTTAGTCCAGGAAATGGATTTTGAATGATATCATCTAACATAAAATAGTTTGATTATATTTTGGACAATAAGCTTTTTAATTTTTCCTCAGGAAGTCCATCAATTGCATTAATAACTTCTGCATCAAGTGTCCTGAACCGTTGTTTTGACATACTATCTGGTGGAGCGATGTATATGGCCTTAAAAGCCAAAGGTTTATCTCTACCATAACCATTTATTTTCAGGAAATCACGGGTTTTTGATCGTAACCATAACTCATTTGCATTGCTAAAGAAAATGATGGCAGCTGAGCAGTTTTTAAGGTTTTCAATATGATCCTCCCTGATGCCAGATTCATCACCTTCAAAAATGGGTATTACCACTTCATAACCATTATCAAAAAGATAATCCTCAAGTGGACGGATTTCATCAATATCAGATAAGTCACATATCAAATAAATAATTTTAGAGGAGTCATTATAGATCTCAGGCTGTTCTACTTCCTTCTTAATTTCCTTCTTCATTGAGTTCAGCTTGTCGATGACAATACTCTTAAAATCTTCAAGTGATCCCTGTACTAAATCTGCGCCAGAAATACCTTCCTTTCCTGAATTGAGCTTATCAATGAAACTGATTTGCCGATCATCTCCGGGTTCACATCCTTCAGGAATCCAAATAAACCGAGGTACCGAGTTGGCAACACTAAAAGAGGCTGCCACATCATTTTGAATCTCTACAATAGATTTTTGGGCACCTTCAGGTACCACACCATAATTTTCGCCAAGAAGATGAATGGTTAAAACTGTTTCATTTAAATTTGAAATTAAGCTTTCATTTAAAGCTGTGGCAATAAGAGGTAATTGTTTATCTGGAAGAATATGGTAACCATAACCCTGCAATTCTCGTTTTAAACTATCTCGAAAATCTTGAGTATCAGAACTGGATTCAGCAAGAAATACTTTTTGTGATACCTGTCCATTTGTTGAAGCTATGCCCGGCAGCGTACCTGTAAAGGATTTATTATGTTCAAGACTCTCTAAAAAAGAACTTATATCATGAGCCAGGTCATCCAGCTTTTCCCAATATAATCTTTCGGCTTCATTGCCAAAGGACTGGGAAAGTTCCTTTACTCGACCTGTACCAGGGTCAGTGTTGTAAAATTCATATCCCAAAACACCTGAAATCTTTTCGGGATGTTGTTCAATTAATACGGGTGTTTTAATAACCTTGAAAATTCTGGCTTTATTACTTACAGTAAAACCAATATTTGTTTGACTGGCATTATAAAATTCATCAACCTCCTTAATACACCAGTCGGATTTTACATAACGTGGCGTAATAATAGAAATCATGATTGCAACTTTTGAAAATTGGTCGACAATCTGTTTATCAAACACATGATTACCCTGCAAGGAATCATCCCGCCAGATTACGGGTCTTCTACCCAATAACTGTGCGAGCCGAATATCAAGCGCCCGGTGAAATTCAGAAATCCAGCCTTTCTGGTTTTGGATCAATGATTCATCATCTATATGTGCGTAACTAATAAATATATCTGTTGGAAACTGCATGGATATCTTCTTAGCTTGACTTATAAATTTTGCTTAACAAAGGCAATAATAGAAAAAGATTAAGATCCTTTTCTTTTTCAACTTCAGTTAATTTTTCATAGGAGATTAGTTGATCATGGATTTTCAACACATCTTTCAAAACATAACGTTCAGCTTTGTCAGTAAGTAAAGGACCATATTTATAATTAAATACCATTTTCTCGGCACTCCAACGTTTATGTTCCATTGGTGCTAAGCGAGCATAAAAACGTTTAATGTTTTCAATTGTTAATGGGTCGCAACCGATTCTTTTCAAAGAGCTAAATTTCAGGGCGAGCTGCCGAGCTGCATAGCGGTTTGAATCTTTCTTCCTATGAGTCAAAATATTCCACCTTTTTTCAACAGATAATCTGGAATAAAGTGAATTGTAATGAATACCTGTTTTTTCGGAAAGGTTTTTAATTAAACGCTTTTGAATAGTCCTTTCAGAAATCTTTTCATCATTTTCGGTCATCTCATGTAATAAAGCCTCGAGATCATTCACAAGCATATCTGCATTCTCAACCTTCCAATGATACTTTAATTCATATGAAAACTCATATTTCATTGAATAATAGTAGTTTATAATTTTAGAAAGCTTATCAATAAGTTCAGTTTGCTCAAGTAAATTACGGGTGGTACAAGTATCGGTAATCAGATGAAATAGTTGAATATTCAAACGTTTGCTGAACACAAAACTTGCATTTGTTTTGGTATCTCTGTTAGCGTCTAACAACTCTATAATACCGGCATCTTCTGGCAGGCAAAGTATGATTGGAATTTGTGAAATGCTTTGAGTTTGGTTGTATAGAAACTGCCTAAAACTAGCGGAAGAAGTTAGTAATTCAGAATCGCTATTTCCAAACATGTAAACAACCTTTACTTTACTTAATTTCTCTATATCCTTTTTAGACCAGGCGAAATTTGCGTAGAAACTTCCATTTAATAGTTTTACAGGGTTCAGGTCAATAAATTCCGAATGAAATGGATATTTATAATTAAACTCATTAAAGTGAGTATCTGCATCCTTATCAATAAGGTAAACTTTTAGATTAGTCAATTCTGGGTAATGACTTAAAATAATATTCTCAAGCAGGAATTCTTCAGCAGCTTGATTATAGCCAATAACTGCAATGGAATTTTCTTCATCTTTATCAGGATTAAGAAATTCATGAGGCGGATACAGATCATAAATCATTCGTGCAGCCAATTGAGACACATTAAAGGTTTCCAAATCATAATCTTCATCCTGATTATGAATATCCAGATAGTCCTTTAGAATATTGATATTATTATTATCCGAAATATGTAAAAGTATTTTTAAAGAATCCTGAGCCTCTTTTTTTTGACGAAAAAATAATACCTCATTAGCAATTTCCATGTTCTCCTGATCTGAATTACCACATATAATACATGTTTTAGCCAGCGCGATACCTGCATCATTGATTACGTTGCCATCTGAACCATTGCCTGTTATTATTAATCCTCCCAATTCCTTAATCTGGTATATAAAATTATTCTCTTTATCAGGTTCGATTATAACCACTTTATGACCCTTCTCAAGCAGTTCTTTAACAAGTTTATGACCAATTACATTCAAGGAAAAGACAATAATATGACCCTTGTAGGCAAATCTGATTTTGGCAATCACATATGCATTATGTACCTGATCAAAAACTAGTGAAAACACTCCTAATCCAAAAAGAATTGCGGCAAGATACTGTGCGATTAAGAGAAATGTACTACCGGGAACAGGATCTGCATTTCCCATAAGGAACATACATATTGTTGAGTAGATTGCAGCAAAAAAATTAAAATCTTCTCCTGTAGTCTCTTTAAATCCAAGGATCCCCAATACAAAAACAAGCAAAACTGATAAAAATATAAGAACAAACTTTATTTTTTCCAGTTTACTGTTTGACTGTGAACCCATGGTAATATTTTCCCTAAAAGTGCAAAAACCTATGGTTTTAACGAAATATAAATGTGAGATTTTTAATTCATTAATTTTATTTTAAAAACGTCAAAATACCCGTTTATTAACATTTATTTTATTG
>CAMCTU010000079.1 GCA_945878525.1 Sphingobacterium thalpophilum | reverse complement strand
GAGTAGATTAAACAGATTGTTCAATGAAAAATCAGGTAAGTGTTTTGATGTGGCCATTGACCATGGATTTTTTAATGAATTAACGTTTTTAGGCGGGATAGAGAATATTGAAAAGTCTGTTAAAATTTTGATTGATGCAGACCCTGATGCGATTCAGTTGACTGTTGGGCAGGCACATCATTTACAGTCGGTGCCGGGAAAGAAAAAACCATCCTTAGTTCTTAGAACAGATATTGCCAATGTTTACGGGCTGGAGCTTCAATCCGTTTTATACAGCAGAATGATTGAAGAGCCGGTTCTTCAGGCTGTTCGTCTTGATGCAACCTGTGTGGTTGTTAATTTGTTTCGTATTCCAGGAGCACCAGAAGTAACTGATCAGTGTATTCAGAATATTTTGAAGCTGAAACCAATGTGTGACTATTACTCAATGCCACTCATGATTGAGCCATTGGTATTCCGTCCGAACAGTGAGGCAGGGGGATACATGGTTGATGGAAATATTGATATTATCCTGCCACTTGTTAGACAGGCCGTTGAATTAGGGGCCGATATTATAAAGGCAGACCCTTGCGATAATGTAGAAGATTACCATAAAGTTGTGGAGGTAGCCGGTTCCATTCCAATTCTTGTAAGAGGTGGTGGACGAGCTGATGATGCAGAGCTATTGGATCGTACCTATAAATTAATGAAGCAGGGTGTTAAAGGAATAGTTTATGGAAGAAATGTAGTACAACATGCTAATTCAGGTGGAATGACCAGAGCATTGATGGCCATTGTACATGATGGAGCAAAACCTGAGGATGTAATTGGCTGGGTAAAGGGGAATAAATAAAACCTGTTCCGGCTTTCGCCGGAATGACAAGCTTTTGCCGGAATGACAAGCTTTCGCCGGAATGACAAGCTTTCGCGGGAAAGACAAGCTTTCGCGGGAAAGACAAGCTTTCGCGGGAATGACAAGCTTTCGCCGGAATGACAATCTTTCGCCGGAAAGACAAGCTTTCGCCGGAAAGACAAGCTTTCGCCGGAATTAAAAGTTTGATTGGAAGGAACCGGATTGCGATTCCAGCGCAGGCTGGAATCGCAATCTTCCCCAATATTTTTGTCAATCCCGCGAAAGCGGGAACCTCCAAATAAAAAAATATATGTACAGGATAATACCGGCAAGCCGTGTTGTTATTGTTTTATAAATTGAATACAGTATGAAAGTTATCAACGTTGGTATTATTGGCGGTGGTTTAATGGGTAAGGAAGTTGCCAGCGCTTTTGGGCGCTGGTTTTCGTTAACTGATTATCCGGTTAAAGTAGAGTTAAAGGCTGTTTGTGATCTGGATGAAAATACATTGAAGTGGTATGAGCAAATATCGACAATTGAATTATTGACCAAAGATTATAAAGAGTTATTGGCTTCAAATAAGGTTGATGTAGTGTATGTAGCCCTTCCCCATCATCTTCATGAACAATATTATATTGAAGTAATCGAATCCGGGAAGGATCTGTTGGCTGAAAAGCCTTTTGGAATGGATCTGGAAGCTGCCAAAAGGATTAATGAAAAAATTTCCAAATCGAAGAGTTTTGTCAGATGCTGTTCTGAGATGCCCTTCTTTCCAGGTCCTCAACGTGTGATCAGTGAAGCCCTTTCGGGAAGAATTGGTGAAATTATTGAAATAAATGCAGGCTTTTGTCACTCAAGTGATATGGATCCTCTTAAGCCAATTAACTGGAAAAGGCAGTCAAAATTCTGTGGTGAAATTGGAGTGATGGGAGATTTAGGCATGCATGTGATGCATATTCCAATCAGAATGGGCTGGATTCCTAATAAAGTATATGCTCATTTGCAAAAGATCATTATTACACGACCGGATGGAAAAGGCGGCTGGACTGAAGGCGACACATGGAACAATGCAACCTTATCCACTTCCGTTGAAATTGCAAATAATGATATTCCAATGTCCCTTGAAATGAAGAGACTAAAGCCCGGGGAAACAAATTCCTGGTATATTGAAATCCTGGGAACCGAGGGGGGAGTACGCTATAATACCAAGGATACCAAGGTATTATGGACATTTAGGCGTGAAAAGGAGCAGTTATGGCAAAGAGTCGATCTTGGATTCCAGGTTCCCTTCCCGGTAAGCACAGGTGGAATATTCGAACCGGGCTTTTCTGATTGCTTTTTACAAATGCTAGCAGCATATTTTGCAGAGCGGGAAGGATTTTTAAATGGCCGCCTGGGTTGTGTAACTCCTGAAGAAGCAGTCATGAGTCATAAATTATTTGATGCAGCATTAAAATCACATGATACAAAATCTGTTGTAGAAGTAGTTTGAAAGAATAGGCATTTTTAACACACATTTTTTGCTGTTGAAGCCTTGTGAGAGGAAATTTATTTGACATGAAAGAAATAACCAGAAAAGGAATTTTAGCCGGGGGCAACTGGATCATTGATAATGTCAAGATCATAGACGTCTATCCAAAGGAAGATAAACTGGCGAATATCCTAAAAGAGAGCAACAGTAATGGTGGTGCCCCGTATAGTGTTTTAAAAGCGATCAGCAAGATGGGATTCCAGTTTCCATTAACAGGAATCGGAGCAATTGGTGACGATGAAAGAGGTGATTATATTTTGAACGAATGTCAAAAGCTTAAAATTGAGTCAAGTCAAATTATAAAAGTACAGCATACAAACACCTCATATACTGATGTAATGACTGTACTTGGAACCGGAAGACGTACTTTTTTTCATTCAAGGGGAGCCAATGCTTACCTGGATGAATCTTATTTTAACTTTTCCGGCCATAAATCCAAGATATTTCATTTAGGGTATTTATTGCTTCTCGATCGATTGGATGCTATTGGCACTGATGGCCTCACAGGTGCAGCAAAAGTCTTAATGGAAGCCGTGAATTGCGGAATGATCACATCTTCAGATTTGGTCAGTGAGCAATCAGAACGATTTAAAACTATTATTCCTATGGCTTTGCAGTACCTTGACATACTTTTTGTCAATGAATTTGAAGCAGGTAAGTTAACGGGTATTGATATTTGTGATGAAGATGGAAAATGCTCTCTTGATAAGGCTTATCAGGCAGCTGAAAATATTTTAAGTACTGGGGTTCGAAAATGGGTAATTATTCATTTCCCAAAAGGTGCAATTGCACTTAATAAAAGTGGAGAGAAAATATTTCAGCCAAGCGTTAAAATGCCATTGGAGAAGATAAAAGGATCAGTGGGTGCAGGAGATGCATTTGCTGCAGGCGTATTGGCTGGAATGCATGAAGATTGGAACATGTCAAAATGTTTGCAGTTAGGTGTAAATGTTGCCGCCGCAAGTTTGATGGATGCAAGTGCCTCTGAGAGTATTTTACCCTGGAAGGAGTGTTTGAAATTGGGCGAAGATTTCAATTATAATGTTGATTAATTTTGCTTGATACCTATCAATTGTTTAAAGTTTTTATTTTTTTGCTATGAATAATTTCAGTGAAATAGGTGTTAAATTGCAAATGAGGTTAATTATTAATAATGCCTGATAGAATTATGAAAGTAGGCTTGTTTATTCCCTGTTATATTGATCAGTTTTATCCTGATGTTGCCAAAGCAACCTATCAACTGCTAAAAAAGGTGGGCTGTGAGGTACATTATCCCATGAATCAAACATGCTGCGGGCAACCTATGGCAAACAGTGATTTTTCGGATCTTACAATAGGTTGCGATGTGAATTTTGTTAAAAATTTCAAAGGTTTTGATTACATCGTTTGTCCTTCAGGTAGTTGCAAAGCAACTTATCACCAAAGAAACTTCGATACCAAAAGAGCGGATTATGATGTCCTCAACCCATAGGCACTCTTCTACCTGGGCCGGTCATGAAATCATTCCACCGGAGCCTTCTATGAGTATCTGTCCAAATTCTACCGGGCAATATCCCCAAACTCTTGATGATTATCAACGCTTTGTTGTTCGCCGCATGGCTGATGGAGTACGTATTGCATTAAATAATCTAGAACCTGCCCGGACTGGCTGGGGTTCAGGAAATTTATCACAACAAGAAAGATTGTTACTGAAATTCTTAAACTTTTCAATCAGGTAAAGCAATGAGTGATTTCGAAATCTGAATTAAATAATTTTCACCTGCCTGTTTAAATTTAAACAAAGCATAATAAGGAAAACGATGCAAAGAATAATTAAGCTTGCCACTTTTGGTCATTATCAGAGAATGCTAACACTGATTTTCGGTTTTATTCTGATTTTCAGTTTTGATTCCCAGCTTTATGCACAGAATGCTACTTTCATGGCCGGTGCCTCTACTGCAAATATTACTCCAGCTTTGGGTTCGGGCATAGTTGGTAATTTTGGTATTCCTCCTCCTGCAAATTTTGTACATGATGAACTGCATGCCCGGAGTCTTGTTCTTGATGACGGAACCACAAAACTGGTTTTTGTTGTAGTGGATAATGTAGGGGTTATTCGTGAAGTATTTGATGAGGCTAAGCGACTAATCTTTGAAGAAACTAAAATTCCAGCTGCTCAGATTCTAATTTCTTCTGATCATACACATTCAGCAAGTAGTGCCAGCGGACTTGGAAACTTAAGGGGCGGATGGAATGCTGGTATGCCTCTTGACGATTATCAGCGGTTTCTCATTCGCCGTATTGCCGATGGAGTGCGAATCGCCTTGAATAATCTGGAACCGGCCCGTATCGGCTGGGGTGTCGGAAATGTCCCTCAGCATCTTTTTAACCGGCGCTGGAAAATGAAAAACCCCGTAATGAATCCATTTGGTCAAAAAGATTTGGTACAAATGAATCCCGGGATAGGAAATCCTGAATTGGTTGAACCTGCAGGACCTACAGATCCACAGGTATCATTCATTTCTGTGCAATCTCTAAAAGGGCGCCCGATTGGCATTCTTGCCAATTATTCGCTTCATTATGTAGGAGGTGTACCTAAAGATCAGATCTCAGCTGATTATTTTGCAGTCTTCGCCGATCGGATTCAGGAATTGTTAAAAGCAGATCGCCAGGATCCTCCCTTTGTAGGAATTATGTCCAACGGTACTTCAGGAGATGTTAATAATATAAATTTTCGTGGCCCGGCAGAAAAACATGAGCCCTATGCTAAAATGCGTATTGTTGCGAATGATGTAGCTAATGAAGTTCTGCGGGTATACCAGACTATACAATACAAAGAATGGGTGCCTTTGCGTGCGGCGCAGTCAGAACTGAATTTGAAAGTTCGTAAGCCTGATCCGCAAATGCTTGCCTATGCTCAAAAGGTTCTTGCAAAACCTGAGACCGAAACGCCTGTTCACCGTCTGGAAAAAACCTATGCTGAACGAACCCTTCAAATGGACAAATGGCCGGAGACTATTGATGTGATAATGCAAACTTTTCGCATCGGAGACCTGGGTGTTGCAGCTATTCCTTTTGAGGTTTTTACAGAAATAGGCCTTGAAATCAAAGCAAGAAGTCCTTTCAAGTCTTCCTTTACTATTGAATTGGCAAATGGAAGTTACGGATACCTACCATCTCCAGAGCAACATCAGCTTGGTGGTTATGAAACCTGGCTGGGTACAAATAAAGTTGAAAAAGAAGCATCCCGAAAAATTGTAACTGAAATTCTTAATCTTTTTAACCAGGTAAAACAATGAAATATTTTTTAGCAATCTTCACTTCCTGTTTCTTCGCCTTGTCGGGTATGGCAGCAGACGGCACTAAACCGGGACCTATTTTTAAAGCCGGATTTTCTGAAAGGGATATTACCCCGGATATCGGTATGGAATCACCGGGTAACTATGGGAAGGCCCACCATAAGTCATTTCATGACCCTTGCAAAGTTCGTGCTGTGGTATTTGATGATGGGCAAAAGCGTGTGGCACTGGTAGGAATCGATCTGCTTTTTGTAACACGCCACTTGGTTCAGGAAGTACGTGCTGAGATTCAGAAACGCTGTGGTATCCTTTCAGCAGATATAATGATTGGTGCATCTCATTCTCATTCTTCAGGCCCGATTGGCATGGGAGAACCTGGGGACTTTGATAAGGCTTCCCCATTGGTGAAAGATCTTGTGAACAATCATTCTATAGTTTCTGATCCGGGATACACTCAGGTCCTTAAGAAGCAGATCGTTGATGCAGTTGTACTTGCGAACGAGAACCGTGTGGATGCTAAACTCGCCGTTGGGAACGGGCATGAAGATAAAGTTTCGTATAACCGTCGTTTGCGGATGAAGAACGGACTAAGCTACTCACATCCTGGTGCTGGCAATCCTGATATTATTGACTATGCTGGTCCAATTGATCCGCAGGTAGGAACTGTTGGTGTTTGGGACTTAAAAGGTAATTTAATAGGAACCGTAGTGAATTTTTCATGTCATGCAACTACCAGTCCGGGAGGTATTTCAGCAAGTTGGATTGGATCAATGGAAAGGACAATACGCGGGGCAACTGGAAATGCAGCCTTACCTGTCGTTTTCATGCAGGGTGCCTGTGGTGATATCACACAGGTTGATAACCTCACTAAATTTCAAAATCCCGGAGCAGAAGAATGGTGGGATATTGTTGGAGGCCGCGTCGGTGCTGAAGCATACAAAACCCTGCTTTTAATTCGCCGTGGTGCAGGAAGTGAAATTCCGCTTGATAGCAGGCAAAGGGTGTGGACGGTTAAGCGCCGTATACCAACACCTGAAAAAGTTCAGAAATCCTTAGAACTTGTTAAAGCAGGTCCTGAAAAGTCGGGTACTACCGAATGGACCTTTGCAAAAGAAATCCTCGTTTTGGATGCGATAATAAAAGCAAGACCATTAGTGGAAGTTGAAGTTCAGGCCATTCAAGTTGGTCCGATGGTATTCGTATCGAATCCTGCAGAATATTTTGTTCAGTACCAACTGGACATCAAGGCGGGAAGTAAATTTCCGTTCACATTTGTGGTTGAACTGGCTAATGGAATAACAGGGTATGTGCCAACTGAAGAAGCATTAGGCCCAAATGGTGGGGGCTATGAAACCCGTCTTACTTCCTACAGTAATCTTGAAGTATCTGCCGGAAGACAATTTGCCAATACGGGTATTGAACTGGCGAACCAAATGGTACCGGGTAAAGTCCCTTTGCCACCACCACCGCCACCTTTTAAAGCACCATGGGCATATGGTAACCTGCCACCGGAATTGAAGTAATATGCTACTTGTCATTGCTGAGGAGTTACGACGAAGTAATCTTAGGAAATTTAGTAAAACTGATGAGGAGATCGCTTAGCTACACTCGCAATTTACAAAAAGTCTACGCTTACAAGGAGCATTAAACCGGAATCAGTTTAATGCATTTGAAAATTATATTAAAAAAATATCAATGAAGAATTCAAGAGAGAGTTTGAGAACTAAACAAGCTAATTTCAAAAAGTCCCCAGGAACTGAAAATTGCCTAGATGGGCAGGTCGGACTTCTATCCACTTTTTGTTTAAAATTCCTTAAGTCAGGCTTTTCTCTCCTGCGTATCTCAATATTATTTTTAAGTAGCCTCCTGATTCATACCCAAGCTGGATTTGCACAGCCTTCCAAAGTTTTCAGGGCAGGTGCAGCAACCAGTAACATCACTCCAACAATAGGCACTTCGATAAACGGCAACATGAAGGATGGTCTGATCAAACAAATTCATGATGAAACTTATGCCCGCGCAATAGTATTGGATGATGGGAAAACTAAATTGGCTATTCTTACTGTTGATCTATGTATGATTTATAAGGAGGACCTGGATGCAGCAAAACAAAGAGCACAGGAAATAACCGGGATTCCAATTCAGAATATGATGATGTCGGCAACCCATACTCATTCCGGAGGCACGGCTTGTTCTGTTTTCCAAAGCGATCCGAATAAAGATTATCTTAAATTCCTTAGGGAAAGAATTGCTGATGCGGTGGTAAGAGCTAACAATAATCTGGTACCCGCCCGCATTGGCTGGGCAGTTGGTAAAGAGCCAAATCAGGTGTTTAATCGCCGCTGGAAAATGAAGCCAGGCCAACCATTGATGAATCCCTTTGGAACAGAAGATCAGGTAAAAATGAACCCTGGAATAGGCAATCCGGATCGTCTGGAGCCATCCGGTCCAACAGATCCCGAATTGCCCATTATCTCCGTGCAAACAACGGAAGGAAGGCCAATAGCCTTACTTGCAAATTACTCTTTGCATTATGTCGGAGGAACCGGCCCCGGTGAAATATCCGCCGATTATTATGGAATGTTCGTAGAGCAAATGAAAAGTTTATTGGAATCTGATAATAAGAGCCTCCCCCCATTTGTGGCAATGCTATCTAATGGTACAAGTGGTAATATTAATAATATCAATTGGTTTGCAAATGAGGCTCCACCCGCTATGCCTCCTTATGCAAAAATGAGGCAGGTTGCCAATGTCATCGCTGCTGAAGCTTTCAAGACTTATCAAACTATCCGGTATCAGGATTGGATTTCTTTAAGTTCTGCACAAACAGAAATTAATTTAGGGGTACGATTACCTAAAATGGAAGAAATTGAGCGCGCAAAAGGGATCATCGCCAAAGCAAATGGGCCGATTATGAATACAATAGAAGAGATTTATGCCCGCGAGACCATGTTGATTAAGGATTTTCCAAAACAAGTACCATTAATTATTCAGGCTTTCCGTGTTGGCGATCTGGCAATTGCTGCCCTTCCTTGTGAAGTATTTGTTGAAATTGGATTAGATATCAAAGCAAAAAGCCCTTTTAAAACAACTTTTACAACTTCTCTGGCCAATGGCTATAATGGTTATTTGCCAACTCCCGAGCACCATAAACTGGGAGGATATGAAACCTGGAGAGCACGTTCGAGTTATCTGGAGGTTGATGCATCTACTAAGATTAGTAGTGTGCTTTTTGAGTTGCTGGGGAAACTTAAAAATGAGCAAGCTAAATAATGTATCAAGATCCAGTAACCAAGACGGGAAAATATGAATAAGGAGCAAAGAACAAGGAATAAAGATATTTTATGAGTATGAGCAAGGAGCCAGGAATCGAGTCGAGGAAATGGAGAATAAGGAATAGGGTCTGTAACTCATATTTTACATCTCCCGTCTCATATCTCACATCTCCCATCTCATAAAATAGTATATTACATCTAAAGAATAATACCATATTAACATAGCACCAGCAATTATACTTGATTGGCATTTTTTTCCTCATTATTTTATTCAAATAAGCATGAATAAATTTCACTTCATCCGATACCGGATTTTAGGATTGTTATTGATAGTTCTAGTAATTACTATTGCAGCCTTGCAGCCTGACCCACGCAGTGAGCGACTAAAAAAGGCATTGGCTAGCTTCCAGGTTGAACCTGGGATGCGTATCGACCTGATTGCTGCTGAACCATTAGTTATTGATCCGGTGGCTCTTGCTTTTGATGAAAACCGCCAGATGTATGTTGTGGAAGACAGAGGGTATCCAGATCCTGTTGAGGGTGGTTCTACAACAACCCTTGGTCGGGTAGCACTTTTAAAAGATACCAATGGGGATGGTGTTTATGATAAGAGAACTGAATTTGCCACAGGTTTAACCTATCCCAACGGACTGATGCCATGGAAGGGAGGGGTTTTCGTAACCTGTTCCCCGGATATTTATTATTTAAAAGATACTGATAATGATGGGATTGCAGATATCAGAAAAATAGTACTTACTGGTTTTTTTGCAACTCAAACCGCTCAGATCAGAATGAGTCATCCGACTATGGGTTTGGATGGCTGGATATATGTTACAGCCGGACTAAATGGGGGAAACGTGACTTCTCCCAATCACCCAAACCGACCTGCGGTATCCTTTAAGCAGACTGATGGGCGCTTTAATCCTGAGACCTTTGAATTTCAGGTTACAGGCGGCAAAAGTCAGTTTGGATTGACATTTGATGCTTATGGACGCCGATTTGGTTGTTCAAACAGGCACCCAATTATGCATTCTGTAATGGAACCGTGGTTTCTTAACAGGAATGCTAATCTTCTTTTCAATGAAACCGTCAAAAATGTATCAAAGGTAGAAGCCGAAGCAACTGTGTATCCCGTTAGTAGATCGGTAACCACGGCCGATTTTATTCCAAAACTTATTGGTCGTTCGCATGCCGGGACTTTTACTGCAGCCAGCGGATTGATGGTTTTTAATGGCAGCGGACTTACACCTGCACATCAGGGAAATATTTTTATTTGTGAATCAGCTCAGAATCTCATTCAAAGGCAAGTTGTGTATCCTGATGGGGTTTCTTTCAAATCAAAACCACCTTATGAAGGAAGAGAGTTTCTTTCTTCTACTGATGAATGGTTCCGTCCGGTATCTCTTCAGCATGGCCCTGAAGGAGCACTTTATCTTGCAGATATGCATCGAAAGGTAATTGATCACCCTACCTATGTCCCAGAAGAAGCAAGGCCAGGCTTAGATTGGGAAAGCGGTAAGACTGATGGGAGAATTTACCGTGTTGTCAGGAAGGATTTTATCCAAAAGAAGTATGATGCTTCTACTGGCTTAAGTTCTTCTTCAAAAATAACAGATTTGACAAGGTTTCTCGCTTCAGGGGAGGAGTGGGAGCGCAATACTGCTCACAGGCTGTTACTTGAACGCAAGGATAAGTCATCAGTTCCTGCACTAAAGAAGATTGTTGTTGAATCTGGTTTTCCAGAAAGTCGTGCCCGGGCCGTTTGGCTTTTAAACTCACTGGGATCTCTCGATTTGATAACTTTAAAGAGGGCTTTGGCAGATAAAGTATCAGGAGTACGCGAACAGGCTGTTTTATTAGCTGGTATTCATTCGGGTGAATATCCAGAATTGGTGGCAGCACTTATTTCTGCATCAGGAGATGAGGCTATTCGTGTCCGCTATAACAGTGCATTGGTTTTGGGATCAATTGAGGGACAACAAGTTGTTGATGCATTGGCAAGAGTTGCTGCAAGGGATGGAGCAGACAAGTGGTTTCGTGCTGCGGTATTAAGCGGTATTGGAAAACGTATGCCTGAATTTTTATCATCCTTCAGAGCCCAGCAACAAGCTGAGCCAATAGCTTTTGCTTCAGTAATGAAAGATCTTGGACGCTTATTTGGTAGTGGGGCTTCAGCTGAAGCTTGTCGCGAGCTATTGCGGGAGGTTTTGGCCTCGAATGGTGATCCGGATTGGAGAATTTCTACCATACTCGGCCTTGCAGAAGGTGTTAGTGGCAGAGCAAAGGAGTTTGGAACATCGTCGAAAGGATTGTTATATGCCATTCAAGGGAATAACAGCCCAGCATCTGAAACTAAGGCATTAGATAATTTTGTTGGCAAAGTGCTTGAGATAGCTGGCAACCCTGGAGAAAAGACAAGACAAAGAATTTCCGCTATAGCATTACTTGCCTACACAGATTTTGAAAATAGTCAGCCTGTTCTTCAGAAATTTATAATTCCGAACACTCTACCAGAATTAACATTGGAGGCAATTACAGCATTTTCGCGGTTGGATAATCCTCGGGGAGCAGCCATCTTGCTTGAGAAAAGTGCGTGGTCGGCTTACACTCCAAGAATAAAATCGGCTGTTGTGGCTGCTATGGTCTCTAAACCATTATATATCAATGAATTGTTTTTGGCTATTGAAAGAGGCTCTATAAGCGGTGCTGAATTGTCATCTGCAGATAGAATGCGACTGATTTCAGATAAAAATACTCATATCAGTGATCGTGCAAAGATCCTGTTCAAGGAACTTGAGGGAGGCGATAGGATGAATGTGTATCAGGATTATCGAAAGGTACTCACTGCACAAGTTGATCCACAATTAGGGAAAGCGGTTTTCCAAAAGGCCTGCTCAGCTTGTCATACCTATCAAAACATTGGTGGGAAAGTTGGACCGGATTTAACCGGAGTAAAAAATCAACCTGCTGATGCTTTATTACTTCACATACTAGTTCCGAATTATGAAGTATTACCGGCATATCAATCTATATCCATTAGTACAAATGATGGTCGCTTATTTTCAGGCTGGCTTGTATCCGAAAATGAGAACAGTTTAACTCTTCGTACAACTTTTGGTACAGATGAGTCAATTCTTAGAAGAAATATTGCATCTCTGAATAATTCTGGACTGTCCCTGATGCCTGATGGATTGGAACAGGGAATTAGTAAAGATGAAATGGCAAAATTGATCGCTTATCTTAAGAGAGGGGTTTAATTCCGATTTTATATTGAAATTAAACCGTTTGAATCAGGTCATGCCCCAAAAGTTTTAAGAATGAAAAAACAAACTAATCAGATATCTCGGAGAAAATTGCTTGTTGACGTTACCCGTGCCGGATTAGCTGCAGCTCTTTTACCATTATCTGGATTTTCTTATCCAAGCCAGGAAAAAAGAAGTTTGATTGAGGCTGAAAATAAGAAACCAGGTTCAACTGATTGGCAGTTAACACGTGTGCGTCCCGATCGTGATGGGCAGCGTTGTCCTTCCATTGAAGGGTATTGTTCCAGACAAAGTCTCAAAGCCGGAGAATCCCTTGATATTATGGTTTCAACGGATCAGAAGGTAAAATT
>CAMCTU010000078.1 GCA_945878525.1 Sphingobacterium thalpophilum | reverse complement strand
GGCGATCCGGATAAAATAAGCGTTCTTCCAACATCTCCAGGCATTATTTATAAGGACCTGTATATTCTTGGTACTGCAGTTTCAGAATTATATGGTGCTGAACCGGGATATCAAAGGGCTTACAATATAAGGACAGGCAAACTGGTATGGACATTTCATACTATTCCCCATCCCGGTGAATTTGGTTATGAAACCTGGCCAAAAGAAGCCTGGAAATATGCTGGTGGCGTCAATAACTGGGCTGGAATGAGTCTTGATGAAAAAAGAGGAATGGTATTTCTAGCACTTGGTTCTCCCTCATATGATTTTTATGGGGGCGATCGAAAAGGGCAGAATTTATTTGGGAACAGTGTTGTTGCCCTTGATGCTCAAACCGGGAAATATATCTGGCATTATCAAACCATTCATCATGATCTGTGGGACTACGACCTGCCTGCACCTCCTAATCTGGTTAGCGTTGTTCATGATGGAAAAAGAATAGATGCAGTAGCTCAAACTTCTAAAATTGGTTTTCTTTATTTGCTGAACAGAGAAACTGGTGAACCATTATTTCCAATTGAAGAGCGACCAGTACCTGCTTCAGATGTACCCGGAGAAGAAACTTGGCCTACACAGCCTTTTCCGTTAAAGCCAAAGCCTTATGCTAGGCAGCATATTTCATTGGATGACCTAAGTAATTATTCCAGGGAATCTAATGATGAACTTGTAAAAAAATTTAAGTCTATAAGATATGAAGGGCTTTTTACACCACCTTCTATGAGGGGCAATGTTAACCTTCCAGGAACAAGCGGAGGCTCAAGTTGGGGTGGAGGTGCATTTGATCCGTCTAGTGGAATCATTTATGTCAGGGCTACAAATACTCCAGGTGTGAGCCTTATAAAAAAAATGGAGTCTGAAAATGAATCCGGTACCCCTTTTAACCAAGGGAAAGCGCTCTACACTACTTATTGTCAGGCTTGTCATGGTGTAGACAAGAAAGGAGATTCTGATTACCCATCATTACTTGGACTTCAAAGCAGGATGAATGAGGAAGAGGTTTTAGGTAAAATCAGGGTTGGAGCCGGCAAGATGCCCTCATTTGCAAGTATCATTTCCGGCAAAGAAGAAGCGATTATATCTTTTCTGTTTGACAAGGATACCAGGTCTACAAGAGAAACCAATTTTTTGAAAGAAATTTCAAAAAGCGAATCGGCAAATAAGGATGCGGATAAGTTTAAAATGGAAGCCCCGGTCAGGTACCTTGATATATTATCTAATGGTAAATTCCGTGATTCTGAGGGGCGATTTGGAATTAAACCTCCGTGGGCAACTTTAAATGCTATTGATCTGAATACTGGCGAATATGCTTGGTCAATCCCTTTAGGTAATTATCCTAAATTACAGCAAAAAGGGGAACCAGAAACAGGTGCTGAAGGGAATACCGGTCCGATTGTAACTGCAGGTGGATTGCTCTTTATCGGAGCCAATATGGGCGGCACGGATTTTAGGTTCAGGGCTTATGATAAAGATACAGGCAAATTATTATGGGATACTCCAATTCCCGGAAGTACCACTTCGAATGCATCAACCTTTAAGAGTGGTAAAAAACAATATATTGCTGTGTCTATTGCAGGTGATGCTGAGAATCCGGGTGGATATGTGATGGTTTATGCCTTGCCTGATCAAAAATAAAACAGAAGAGATTTTATTGATTTTTGAATATGGTCATTTAATTTGACTGATAATTCTGTTAATTTAATAGAAATTTAATTTTTAAGGCCATGAAAAAGATTCTCCGTGAACAAGCGAAAAAATTTGCTTTCAATTATTCAGATACTCCCTTAATTCATGTTATTCCGGGTGAAGAATTTGAAATTGAAACTTGGGATGCGGGAATTGGTTTTTTTAAAAGTGCTGCAGATAAGGCTATTCCTGCAAATCGTCCGGGTTTTGACCGGACCCCGCCCTTGGTAAACCCAATCGCAGGTCCGATTTTTATTGAAGGGCTCGACCGCGGTGATACACTTGTTGTTAAAATTCATCAAATTGAGGTTGAAAAAACCTCCTGGATTGCTGTAGGTCCAAACCGTGGACCACTGGGTGATTCCTCACGCTGGAACGAAATCTCCGGCGAATACAGTACGATGGTTTTTGACCATAGTCCGGGTCCGAGTGGTACTACAGTTGATGGGACACTGCAATTTAACGATAAGATCGCCTGGCCAATTACCCCTTTTGTAGGTACTCTGGGTGTAGCGCCCGACCGGGATGTGGCTAACAGTCTGGATGGGCAAGGCGACTGGGGTGGAAATCTTGATATTCGTGATTTCAAACCCGGGAATAAGATCTTTCTTCCTGTTTATCATCCAGGTGGTTTGTTCTATCTTGGAGATGTACATGCCAGCCAGGGCGATACAGAATTCACCGGGACTGCCGCAGAAACTCAAGCTACGGTTCGGCTTTCATTTGAGATAATTAAAGGAAAGCGTTCTCCAGGAATCAGAATCGAAACCCCAGATTCCATTATTGCGGTTCATGCCTTCAGACCGCTTGAAGATGCTGTCCATCAGGCAACAGTTTATATGATGGATTGGCTGGTCAGTACTTATGGTTTTTCACAGGTGGAGGCTTATTGTTTTGTTAGTACCTGCCCTGATTTTAGAATTAACGTGTATCAGATGTGTAAGATTGGTAAGCTGAATTATGTGGCTGGGGCTGAGGTACCGAAAAGGTATTTAAAACATCAGCAAAACTGATGATAATCTATAGTTAGCTTTAATCCTGGTAGCAGTATTAAATTTACTATTATTGCTAAATGTAACTTTTGTAACCATAACTCGATTTTGCTATTGAGACCTTTGTGGGAAATAAAAAGACATTATGGAAATTTTAGGTTATATACTGGCAGTAATCGTTGGTGTTTCATTAGGCTTGATAGGGAGCGGTGGATCTATATTGACAGTACCGATTCTGGTATATGTAATGGGTGTTAGCCCTATTCTTGCTACAGCTTATTCACTGTTTATAGTCGGTTCCACTGCCTTTGTTGGAGGAATTCAAAGTGCAATTCAGAAAAAAGCAGATTTTAAAACAGTTCTCATCTTTGGAATTCCATCGATCGCGGCGGTTTATCTGACCAGAATGTGGCTTGTTCCATTAATTCCATCTGAACTATTCATAATCGGATCATTGGTTATTACCAAATCTATTGGTATCATGGTCTTGTTCGCAATTGTCATGATTCTGGCTTCAGTAAGCATGATCAGGCCTTGTATTGATTGTGATAAAGCAGAAGGTGAACCATTGCAATATAACTATCCAATGATTCTGCTTGAAGGTGCTTTGGTTGGTTTACTTACTGGTTTGGTAGGGGCCGGTGGTGGCTTTCTAATTATTCCTGCATTGGTACTTCTGGCTCGTATGCCAATGAAGCTTGCAGTAGGTACATCACTATTTATCATTGCTGCAAAATCATTAATTGGATTTATTGGAGATATTCAGGGAGGTCAATTGATCGACTGGAAACTGCTTGGAACATTTACAGGTCTGGCGCTAGTTGGAATTTTCATTGGTATTTATCTGGCCAAAAAAATCAGCGGAGAAAAACTAAAAAAATCTTTTGGCTGGTTCGTTCTGGTCATGGGTATATACATTTTTATCAAAGAATTATTCTTCCCATCAACGGGAGGAGGTCATTAGGATTTATAATAATTCTAGACAAATGAATGAGGATTGTAATCTTGACCAAAACTTTTGGAATGTATGATTTCAGAACTTTCGATTCTTGCTACAATTCTTCTTCCAAACGTGAGGATTCAGAATTATTTATAATCCGAAGAAAATTATTCTGTTATTGTTTTTTCGTTTGCAACAAATGTTACCGTTCCGATGAGTAATATTCACGATTTTTGTACTATCAAATTAAATAATATGAATGTAGAGCAAATTTATACCGGATGTTTGGCACAAGGTGCGTATTACATCACCAGCAATGGCGAAGCTGCAATTATAGACCCACTTCGTGAAGTGGAGCCTTATCTTGGGAGACTTAGCAAGGATGGGGTTAAACTAAAATACATTTTTGAGACTCATTTTCATGCAGATTTTGTTAGCGGTCACGTTGATCTGAGCAGAAAAACTGGAGCTCCAATTGTTTATGGACCGAATGCAACCTGCGAGTTTGAATGTATTTCTGCAATTGACGGACAGGAATTTAAGGTAGGTGATATAACCATTAAGGTTTTACATACTCCCGGTCATACCATGGAAAGCACCACTTTTTTGTTGAAAGATGAGCAAGGAAAAGACCATTGTATTTTTAGCGGTGACACTTTGTTTTTGGGTGATGTAGGTCGTCCTGATCTTGCACAAAAGGCCGCTCATATGACACAGGATGAACTGGCCGGTTTGCTATATGATAGCCTCAATAATAAAATAATGCCTTTAGCAGATGATGTTATTGTATATCCTGCCCATGGTGCAGGTAGTGCTTGCGGTAAAAATATGATGAAAGAAACCGTAGATACTTTGGGTAATCAGAAGAAGGTCAATTACGCACTGAATCAGCCGGATAAAGAATCTTTTGTGAAAGCGGTAACGGAAGGTCTTCTTCCCCCACCTGCTTATTTTGGCCTGAATGTTGCCATGAATAAAAAGGGATACGAGAGCTTTGACACCGTGTTAAACAATGGTATGAGAGCCCTGAATGCCGATGAGTTTGAAGCAGCAGCAGAAAACACAGATGCACTGATTCTGGATACCAGAGAAAATACACTATTTTATAAAGGATTTATACCGCAATCAGTCAACATCGGACTAGCTGGTGATTTCGCACCGTGGGTAGGAGCTTTGATTGTTGATGTTAAACAAGGGATTTTATTGGTTACTGATGAGGGAAGAGAGGAAGAAGCAGTTACCCGTTTGAGTCGTGTAGGATTTGACAATATTCTTGGACACTTGAAAGGTGGGTTTAAAGCATGGTTAGATTCAGGAAAGGAATCTGATGTAGTTGATCGTATTACTGCTGAGCAGTTTGCAAATGAATTCAGACCTGAAAAGGACATGGTACTTGATGTTCGCAGAGAAAGTGAATATGCTGCAGAACACGTGGATAATGCTTACAACAGGCCATTAGCTTACATCAATGACTGGATCAAAGACGTAAACCCCAAGCAGCATTTTTTCTTACACTGTGCCGGTGGTTACCGAAGCATGATGGCAGCTTCTATTCTTCAGGCCAGAGGTTACAGAAACTTCACTGAAATTGCCGGTGGATTTGGAGCGATCAATACGACCAATATTCCCAAAACTGATTTTGTTTGCCAGAGTAAGCTAATGCCTGCCTGATCAGCCGGTGTATCTTTCTGATTTTCAAGGGGAGGCGTTTCACCGAATGCCTCCAATTGTTTGATAACAAGGCTCAGGTTTTGAATTTCTATTTAACGTGAGTTCGGGATAAGGAAATTTAAAAAGGTACGAAATTTAATATTTTAACTATTTGATTATCAATAAGTAAGCATATTTTGTTATATTTAAGTACCGAATTTAAAACAAACAATTTATGCTTACTTCTGATAAAATTATTGAAATTTTCGTTAAAGTTGATGACTTCTGTAAGGAATTTGAGGTTTTGATTAAAAAACACCGCCTTGATGCTAATGCTTACCAGATCAGAAACCGTGAAGCTTCTCTTTCCGACAGTGAGATCATCACCATATTGATTGCTTTTCATAGCGGTCATTTCACAAATCTGAAGCATTTTTACATAGGTCATATCTGCCCTTTTTACAAGGATTATTTTCCAGGACTAGTATCTTATAATCGCTTTGTTGAGTTGCAGCAAAGAGTAGCTATTCCGATGATGCTCTTTCTGAAAACGCACTGTCTTGGAGCATCTAGAGGAATTAACTTCATTGATTCCACTCATATCAAAGTGTGCCATAACAGAAGAATACATCAGCATCGTGTATTTGCCTTGGTAGCGGAAAGAGGGCAATGCTCTATTGGCTGGTTTTATGGTTTTAAACTACATCTGATTATCAATGACAAAGGCGAAATATTGTCTTTCTACCTAACCAAGGGCAATGTTGACGACCGAAACCTAAAACTGATGACCTCAATGACACAAGATATATTTGGTAAGTTATTCGGAGATAAGGGTTATATTTCAAAGGCATTGGCAGAATTACTTTGGGGTAATGGCATACAAATGATCACCAAACCAAGGAAAAATATGAAAGACTTTAATATCTCACAAGCCGACAAAATCCTACTAAGAAAAAGAGCCATTATCGAATGTGTGAACGATGAACTTAAAAATATTTGCAAGCTGCAACACACCAGACACCGCTCGGTCAATAACTTTTTGATGAATACCATGGGGGCACTTTGCGCTTACCATTTCTTCCCTAAAAAGCCTTCCCTAAACATCGTTTTCGAAACCGATGATAAACAACTACTTTTAGCTGCTTAACCCGAACTCACGTTATTTAAATTGAATTATGCAGGGTTTAAATAAAAACAGGTATCAATTTGCATTACTGGTATTGGTGAATGCTTTTGTTGGTGCCATGGTTGGCCTGGAGCGGTCGATCATGCCTGATTTCGGGAAACTGGAATTCGGGATCAATGCAAACACTGCCTTAATGTCTTTCATTATTGCATTCGGTATCAGTAAATCGCTAAGTAATTATGCTGTTGCTCAGCTTTCCAAAAAACTAAGTCGTAAAACTATACTGATCATCGGATGGATTGCCGCATTACCAGTGCCATTCTTATTGATGTATGCGCAAAACTGGAATTGGGTAATTGCAGCTAATATTTTATTAGGGATCAACCAGGGTTTGGCCTGGAGTGCAACTGTAATTATGAAGATTGATCTTGTAGGATCAAAGAACCGGGGCCTTGCAATGGGCATTAATGAATTTGCCGGATATCTATCTGTAGGTCTTGCTGCCTTGCTGGCAAGCTCAATCGCGCTGGATTATGGTTACGCATTTTTCCCATTTATTCCCGGTGTACTATTTTCAATTGCGGGTTTACTGACTACAATTTTTCTGGTTAAAGACACGACTCATTTTGTAAATTCTGAGAGTCTGACGAGCAAAGTACCTTTGCTTCAGAATGTATGGAAGGAAACAAGCTGGAAACATCAAAATCTGGGTTCGGTAACTATAAATGGTTTAGTGAATAATCTGAATGATGGGGTAGTCTGGGGTTTATTGCCCGTGTTGTTGATGCAAAAAGGCTATGGAATAGGTCAGATTGGAATAATTGCGGGAATTTACCCTGCTGTTTGGGGAATTTCTCAATTATTTACCGGAAAATTGGGCGACACACATTGTAAGAAACAGATCATCACTTCAGGTATGTTTATGCAGGCTCTAGCCATAATCATGATTGCTCTTGCAAATTCATTGTCCTTGTTAGTTCTTGCATCGGTCCTGCTTGGATTTGGAACAGCCTTAGTTTATCCTAATTTTCTTTCTGTTATAGCCGAAGGCACTCATCCTTCACAACGAGCTGAGAGTCTGAGTATATTCAGGCTATGGCGGGATAGCGGATATGTTTTTGGAGCAATTTTGAGTGGGATATTGGCAGATTCTTTCGGAATTGTAAATGCCTTGTTTATGGTGGCTGCCATAACAGCAACCGCTGGAATGATAGCGAACAGGCGGATGTGCTGTACAAATAAGCTATTCTGGAAGAGTGATTATTGCGTGCCGGTTTATTGATTATGGAGCTATGCAGTTAAATCATACTCTAAATAAGGATCTTATTCTCCGTGAAAATCTGGTGATTGAAAGCACTGATATGGCAATTGACAGAACACTGCTGGCTTGTTAGTACGTCATTGTATTTTGCTGTCGTCGGCATGGCATTAAACAGTCTTTCAAGGCTCATCTGCGGCTTTTAACTCAAAATGGCATTCTGAGTAATCGCTTTTCTGATATTTTATATCAGACTATCCAGTTTTTTTTTAACAGAAAAGAAAACTCAGGAATAGCCCAAAGCATATCGGGAATTATTCCTTACGATGAAATCCAACCCTGAAATTTTCATTTGTAACCTTTGTTACTCAGATCACAGTCGGCAGTCCTTACTTTTGTGATATAATTTACATTTACCCTAACAACCTATTCCTATGAAAGCGATAATTTTTAGTAATTGGAACATCATCAGATTTCTTCGTTTGGGAATCGGACTTATAATTCTGGTTCAGGCTGTAATGGCTTCAGATCTAATGTTCGGTTTGATAGGGTTACTTTTTACAGGTATGGCTGTATTTAATACATCTTGTTGCGGCGCGGGAGCATGTGCTGCTCCACCTTCCAAAAACGTTAGCGAATCGAAAGAAATTAGCTATGAAGATTTAAATAATCAGTTATGACATTCAACGAATTAATTGAATCAGACAAGCCGGTGCTTGTAGATTTTTTTGCAGAATGGTGCGGTCCATGTAAGGTTATGGCACCCATATTAAAAGATGTTAAGCAAGAAGTAGGTGATGCAGTAAGTATCCTGAAAGTTGATGTTGATAAAAACCCCCAGGCTGCAGCTGCATATCAGGTACAAGGAGTGCCAACACTGATATTATTCAAACAGGGAAAAGTATTGTGGCGACAAAGTGGTGTGGTTCAGAAGAACGGATTAGTTGGCGTAATTAGAAAATTTACAGTTTAAAAATACGATTATGGGGATATTAAATTGGTTATTCGGATGTTCCGCCAAGCAGGATCTTACAGAAATAATAAATGAAGGTGCATTTTTGGTTGACGTCAGATCTCCCAGTGAATTTTCTCAGAATCATGTAAGGGGGTCGGTAAATATTCCGCTCGATAGAATTCCATCGCAGTTAACAAAATTTAAAAATAAAAAACACATCATTGTTTTTTGTAGGAGTGGAAATAGAAGCTCGCAGGCTAAATCATACCTGGAGCAAAATGGATTTGCAAATGTTGTGAATGGTAGAACCACAGACAATGTTGAGCAATTTGTAAAATAAATTCAAAGGAAAAATAACTAAATTTATCATTTTATATTGCACGCTATAAAGCTTGTCTTTGAGCTTATAATTCTAAAAAGTACTTTTAAAGTATTATGAAAACAATTATTTTAAAAGTAAGAATGGTAGGTGAATACAATATGGTTGGTCAGTCTGCATAAACAACTTTTTAAACCGATTATTTTATTTCATTTAAATTAAAATATGATTGAATTGCTAACACAACCCTGGTCATGGTGGTTTTCAGGTGCGATGATCGCTGCGATAATGTTCTTCCTTTTATTTTTCGGACAATCATTTGGGTTTTCGTCTAATCTTAGAACTCTTTGCTCAGCTGTAGGTTTGAGTAAAACGAATAACTCATTTGATTTCAACTGGAAAAGCCAAATGTGGAATTTGGTCTTTCTTATAGGTGCAATATTAGGTGGGTTTTTAACTAAACAATTTCTTTCATTAGATGCACCGGTGCAGATTTCTGAAGTTACAATCCAGGATTTAGCCAAATTGGGGATTGCTGCCCCAGAATCCTTGCTGCCAGCAGAAATTTTTAGTTTAGAAGCCATGCTCTCCTTAAAAGGTTTTATGATCCTTGCATTTGGAGGTCTTATGGTTGGATTTGGATCACGTTATGCAGGGGGATGCACTTCCGGACATGCAATTAGTGGATTATCAGATCTTCAAATTCCCTCATTAATTGCCGTTGTGGGCTTTTTTATAGGAGGCTTACTGATGACCTATTTATTTCTTCCTTTAATATTTTAAGATATGAAGTTTATAAAATTTTTATTGTTGGGTATAGTTTTCGGAATTGTAATGACGAAATCTGAAGCAGTTTCCTGGTACAGGATTCAGGAGATGTTCCGCTTTCAGGCTTTTCATATGTATGGAATTATTGGAACTGCGGTTACTCTGGGGGTAGCGGGTGTCGCTTTAATCAAAAGGTTTCGTATGAGGGATTTTTCTGGCAACCTGATAATGTTTTATCCCAAAGAAAAATCTGTTTTACGGTACCTAATTGGAGGTATAATTTTCGGATTAGGCTGGGCACTTAGCGGTGCTTGTCCGGGGCCAATGGTGGTTAATATCGGTTATGGTTATTGGGCAATGGCTATTGTGTTTTTCTTTGCACTAGTTGGAACGCATCTCTACGGGCTAATCAAGAGTAAATTACCTCATTAATTGTTACCTGAGACATATGTAGGATATAAGTGTGGCGGATTTATAAGTGCTTTTGAAAATTAAAAAGGTGGTCAACTTTTTCTATTTTTATTAATATTATCGCGCTTTAATCAGGCCATTTCTTATCATTGGGCCAAAAATACCGGAATTTAAGCTTTAAAATGTACCATTTTTATTACTAAAATTAAAACAAGTGTTGAGAAGTTTTGGAATGCACCAGATATCAATACTATTTCAAATGTTGACTAAAATTAGATAGTGAAAAATGGAATGAATAGCTAAAGCAGCCAATTATCTGTATGTCTAGTGCAAATCAATCAATAATACAGAGTACTAGCGATATGAACTGTCATTTGAATGCATCAAGTGCGATGTTTATCAATAAAATTGAGTCAGCCTAATTTTGTTCTAAACTTTCATTTTTAATGACAGCAAATCTGGATATCCTTAAAAGTATTTTCGAACCTCAGCTAATTCAGGAAATACAGCAATTCGGAATCTTCCAAACATTTAAGGATGGTGATCTGATCATGGATTATGGCAAGTATGTCCGTATGATGCCTATTGTGCTCAAGGGAACAGTAAAGGTTTATCGCTTGGACGAGAAGCAAAATGAGATTCTTCTGTATTATCTATCAAGCAATGACAGTTGTTCTATGGCCTATAGTTGTTGCCTTGAGGCGAAAAAGAGTGAAGTTAAAGCTATTGCTGAAGATAATGTGGAGTTGATTGCGATCCCTCACCTCAAGTTAGACGACTGGCTTTGCGCCTATCCTAGCTGGAAGAATTATATCATGCGTAGTTTCAATGAACGATTTATTGAGCTTTTAAAATCAATTGAGAGTATTGCTTTTCACAAACTAGATGAACGACTTATTGGATATTTGAAAGAGAAACAACGATTAAGTGGTTCAAGCGTGATTAAAGCTTCCCACGGATTGATAGCAGACGAATTAGCGACGAGCCGTGTAGTTATTTCCCGTCTTTTGAAGCAGCTTGAGAACGATAAGAAAATCATCCTTTATCGTAACGAAATTAAGTTGCTTACTTCATTTAACTAAATCACCAGTTTCACCTTTGAATCGACCATTTAGTAGAATAATGTCTTTCTAGTAGAGTCTCTCAGATCTGCATCACAAAACATATTACAGTTAGGGTTAAGGATCAACAAAATTTTACGATATTGCTTTAAGAATGAATTGGAAAATTCCATTTTATTCATTTAATAAAGCAAATGAAAGCATTTTTAAATCAGGATTTCCTTCTTGAATCAACAACAGCGCAAAATCTTTATAACAATTTTGCAGCTCATTTACCTATCATAGATTATCATTGTCATCTTCCCCCGGATCAGATTGCATCTGATTCAAATTTCGAAAACCTGACTCAAATTTGGCTCTACGGCGATCATTATAAGTGGCGCGCGATGAGGGCCAATGGGATACCTGAAAAGTATATTACCGGCAATGCCAGCGATTGGGAAAAATTTGAAAAATGGGCAGAAACTGTTCCTTATACTTTTCGAAATCCGTTGTATCACTGGACCCATCTCGAATTACAGCGTTATTTTGACATCCATGAAATTCTTTCTCCCGCAACTGCTAGAAAGATTTACGATGAATGTGGCGCAAAACTTCAAACCCCGGAGTATTCTATTCGCCGAATGATTGAAAGGATGAACGTAGAGAGTATTGGTACAACAGATGACCCTCTGGATGATCTGTCGTTCCACCAGAAAATTAAAGCAGATGGTTTTTCAGTGCTGGTCCGGCCCTCATTCAGGCCCGATAAGGCGATGAATGCTGATAATTTATTAGAGCTATATACCAACATACACAAACTGGCAGCTGTTTGCGGACAAGAGATTGTAAATTTTGATCAGTACCTGCTTGCACTAAAAAGCCGGCACGATCATTTTGCAGAGAACGGCTGTGTGGTGTCTGATCATGGATTGGAGCAACTCTGTTATGAAGAATATACAGACGCTGAAATTGATCAGATATTTTTAAAAATCCTCAACCAGGAGCTCTTGAGTGCTCTTGAAGTCCTCAAGTTTAAGTCATGCATGCTCGTTAATTTGGCACATTGGGATCATGAAAAAGGCTGGGTTCAGCAATATCACCTGGGGGCCATACGAAATAATAATTCAAGATTACTGTCAGAACTTGGCCCGGATACCGGCTTTGACTCTATGGGTGATTTCTCACAATCGCGTGGCATGTCTAAATTTTTAAACAAACTGGATTCTACTAACAGACTTGCAAAAACAATAATCTATAATCTCAATCCTGCTGATAATGAAATGTTCGCTACTATGGCGGGGAATTTTAACGATGGAACTGTGCCTGGTAAAATCCAGTTTGGATCTGCCTGGTGGTTTTTGGATCAAAAATTTGGCATGGTGGATCAAATCAATGCGCTCTCAAGCATGGGTTTATTGAGCCGCTTTGTTGGGAT
>CAMCTU010000077.1 GCA_945878525.1 Sphingobacterium thalpophilum | reverse complement strand
GAGTTTTTATTTTAAATCCGGGAATTTTTAAATAAAATTGTGACATACAATGTTGTATGCCAAAGAATCCGATTACCAAAGAAATGAAAAGAATTTTAGTTTTGGGTGTTTGTGCCCTATTTGTTGCCTGCAGTAGTTCATCTGAAAATTCCAGTGATGCCGATACATCAACATCAGCAATTATAGATACACCTGCTGTCACTTCTCAACCTTCTGATACGATAACCACAGAATCTATAATCAAATCCTCAGAACCAGTTGTTGCAGAAAGTAAAGTTGCCGAGGTGAAAGTAAAAATAGCACCTTCTGAAAAAGTAATAAAAGCTGTTGAGCCTGAAAAGCCAGCCGTTGTTGAAGCTAAAGTTGACACTAAAAAAGGGGAGGCTTTAATATCAAAATCAGATTGTTTTGCCTGCCATAAAATAAACGAAAAGTTATTAGGTCCGAGCTATAAAGATGTAGCAAATAAGTATTCAAGCACTAAAGCAAACGTAGATTATCTGGTAACAAAGATAAAAAATGGCGGTAGTGGGGTTTGGGGAGCTATACCGATGTCACCACATCCGGCATTATCTGATGATGATGTTGCAGCAATGGTTCAATATATCCTGAGTCTTAAATAATCGAAATATCAATGGTTCTGAGGGAAATTTTTCTTCTCAGAACCTTCTCCATTAATCATTTTAACGATCTGCACTGTAACATTTTTCTTTGTTATTGCACTACTGTTAATATAAGTTTAAATTGCATTATTAAATTCATTGTTTCAAAGAAGATTTCCTTTGAATTTTGTTCATATTATCAACCTGATTATTATGGTATTTACTATGCTTAATTTTGAAAACATGTCCCATATGAAACCATTGAGTCTGACACTTCTGTTGATCTGCTCGGCCTTAATTACCAATGCGCAAGATGCCAGTACTCCTTTATTTAAAGCCTCTGCATTTACAGCTTTGGATGGTTTTACAAAAGGGATTGAAGGACCAGCTGTGGACCGGTCCGGTATTTTATATGTTGTGAATTTCGCAAAACAAGGTACAATTGGTCAGGTTAAGCCTGATGGATCTGCTAGTCTTTTTGTTGAACTTCCAAATGGAAGTATCGGCAATGGAATTCGATTTGACAGCAAGGGAAATATGCTGATTGCAGATTACATCAACCATAATATCCTTAAAGTAAATATGCAAACTAAGGAAATATCTGTGTTTGCCCATAATGCCAATATGAGTCAGCCCAATGATATAGCAATAGATAATAAAGACAGGTTGTACGCGAGTGATCCTAACTGGGGGGCTGGTACAGGTAGAATCTGGAGGATTGATACCAATGGAAAAACTACCAAATTGGACAGCATGGGTACAGCAAATGGTATTGAAGTGAGCCCTGATAATAAGTTTTTATATGTAAATGAATCAATACAGCGTAAAGTTTGGGTTTATAACCTGTCAGAAAAGGGTGAAGTAAGTAATAAGCGACTACTTCATGAATTTCCTGATTTTATGATGGATGGAATGCGCTGCGATGTTGACGGGAACTTATACATAACCCGACATGGTAAGGGTACTATAGTCAAACTATCTCCATCCGGTAAATTATTGACCGAAATAACTTTAGCCGGGAAATTGCCAAGTAATATTGCTTTTGGTGGAAAAGATGGCCGCACTGCTTTTGTCACTTTGCAGGATAAAGGTAATGTTGAAAGTTTCAGGGTTGATAGACCTGGTCGTGAATGGCAAATGTCAAAAAAGAAATAAATATCAAATCAATTATACAAAAAATGAAACCAGAAAGAAGATCAGTATTAAAGAAATTATTTGCTTCAGTAGTTGGAGTAACCGGATTGGGTTTAGTGGCTAATGCCAAAGGAATTGAGTCATCTTCAGAAAAAGTTGCTGGAAATATTACCTCCGTCCAAAATGTTCCCATGTTTTCTGGCCATGTTATACATAATGGATTAGTTTACATCGCAGGCAAAGGGGCTCATACTGCACCTTTTGAGATTAAGGCACATACCGAAATTGTATTGAAAGAGCTTGAAAAAGAGCTGATAAAAGCTGGTTCTTCAATGGAAAAAGTTTTGAAAGTAACAGTTTATTTAAATGATATTGCAGATTACAGCGGTATGAATGAAATATATAAAGGCCGTTTTGGAAAAAAACCTCCTGTACGTTCTACACTTGCTGTTGCTAAAGGAGGTGTTCCAGGCGACTCACTTGTTGAGATGGACGCTATCGCTTATATTTAGTCTTCTAGAAATTTGGATCTAAATTCCATTATTTTTAGTTGTAGCCAATATCAATTTCATGCAATTTGCATTGGATGTATTGGTTTTGCTAAAGGCTTGTTTCATAATAAATTTTAAACGTGATGAAAAATTGTAATTTTTATATCCTATTATCATTCTGTGCTGTTAGTTTAGTAATTCTTTCTGCTTCAAGTAATTATCGTTCTTCTCAACATTATATGGCTAGCACAAGGTTTTTACAAGATACTACAAAACAGCCAGGCTGGTTGGCTCCTGCATCTGCTGACTCAATTAAGAACCCTCTTCCAGTTACTCAGGAATCTATTTCTAAAGGGGAGGAGTTATACAATATGTACTGCTTTTCATGTCATGGAGATACTGGTTACGGAGATGGGCCTGCAGGCGGATCCATGGGTGTCAGACCTGCTAATTTTCACGATCAGAGAGTAATCAAACAAAAAGATGGGGCATTATTTTGGAAATTAACAAACGGAAAAGGTAATATGCCTCCTTTCAAAGAAGCATTAACAGAAGAACAGCGCTGGCAATTAATTGTCTTCCTTCGTGAATTAGGTAAAACTGAATAGTAAAAATATGCAAATCAAAAAAGTAATAAATGTATTAGGGCTAATTCTTGCTTTAATACATCCTTTTAATTCTTTCGCTCAGAATGATTCTAAGGCAAATGAAGCAAAAGCTCCAGCATCCAGAATAAGCAAGGTTGTTCAATTAACTCCTGTGCCCCTAAGGCCTGATATTTCAGTTGAAAAATTCATGGATGTTGAACCTAACGCGGTACGTTTACTAATTCATCCAGTTTCTGGTGATTTTTATTATACGACTTTCGATGGAGGAGTTTTCCATGTCATCAGAAAAGATGGTACTCTTGTTTCAGAGAAGATTATATCACTTGAAGATCATGGAATTAATAAGCTTCAGGGAGCAGTTTTTGCAGGAAGTGAATTATTTTTATGTGGAAATACTGTCGAGAATAGTAACAGAGGTACACGTGGCAGAGTGGTTCGGTTTTCAATTACACCGAAAAATAAGCCTTTACCGACTGTTGTATTTAACACGGAGGCTTATGGATTGAATGCAACTACCTGGGATCACGGCTGGAACGCACTGGAAGTAAGTCCGGATGGACGTTATATTTTCGTTAATTCAGGCTCCAGAACCGGGCATGGGGAAATTCAGGATGACAAAGGCGTTTATCCTAATGCCAGGGACAATGCCTTAACTACCAAAATTTTCAGAATTCCGGTTGATGCACAGAATTTGGTTTTGCCAAATGACAGTGATAAATTAAAAGCTGCCGGATATTTATATGCTGAAGGTATACGAAATGCTTATGATATGACATTTGACCCATCAAAAAATTTATTTGCTGTAGTTAACTCTTCAGATTATGATCATTCGGAAGATATGTTTTGGGTAAGAGAAGGTCGCCATTATGGTTTTCCATGGATAATGGGAGGTCTTGAGAATCCGCAGCAATATCCAGAATTTATGCCCGATCCTAAAAAAGATCCGTTCATCAATGCTACCTCCCATGGTATGCTGATGAAATATTTCAGAAATGATCCGGATTTTCCTAAGGTACCCGAAGGTCTTAAATTTAGTCCTGGAGTACAAAATCTCGGTCCGGATGCTAATGAATACCGGGGACATTCCGGAAAAATACTTGATGGAGATAATACAGGGGTAAGTATTAGCACTTTTACCGCTCACAGTTCCCCTCTGGGTCTTGTTTTTGACAATAAGATGGTTTTGTCTGAGGAGTTTAAGGGTGATGGTTTCGTACTTAGAAACACGGTTGGTACAAAATCCAGTTTAATGAAACCATTTACAAATCAGGGAAGAGACCTGCTTCATCTTGATATGTCATACGATAAGGCAAGCGATAATTATTTTGTCAAAACTACCCGTATTATGGAATCATTTAATAATCCGACAGATGCTGTTTTATTAGGTAATTCATTGTATATTATCGAATATGATGCGAAAGTGGGCAGTATATGGAAAATTACTTTACCTTCCAGACTCCCGAAATTACGCCAATCAGGTAAAAAGGGAGGATAATAGAAATTAATTATTCCCAATCAAACATTGGAGCTTATTGAATATTATCTATTTTTTTTGTTTATTTAAACTATTAAACTAAAACCATGAGAGTTAAATTATTGTTTTCAATTGTGTTTGCTTGTATTTCTTCTCAAGCCTATTTATCTGCTCAAACAATTCCTAAGGAAGAACTTATATTTTTAACTTCCGAATGGAAGGGAGACCGTTTTCCTGATGGCCGTCCCAAAATTGGAGATGATCTTCTCGAAAGGGCGAAGAAAATAGGTCTTGACGATGCATGGCAGGTACTGAAAGTATCAGGTTATCTCAATCAGTTTGAATATGGCTGGAAAACCCTGAACGATGAAATTATGACCGGAAGGGCTGTAACTGCTATGTATATGCCAAATCGCCCCGACTTAGAAAAGAATATTAAAGATAGAGGTGCCAAACAAGGGCGTGTGGGTAATACCAATACCTGGCCGATTGCAGTATTAAAAAAGGGAGATATTTATGTTGCTGATGCTTTTGGAAAAATCAATGGAGGTACGCTTGTAGGGAGTACACTTGGAACATCAATTTTTGCAAATTCAGGCAATGGAGTTATTCTAAATGGTGCTGCCAGAGACGTACCGGGATTGGAAGAGATAAAAGGATTCAACGCCTTTGTGAGAGAGTTCCATCCTAGTTTTATGGAAGAGATGCTTTTAATGGGCTTAAATTCACCGATTCGTATTGGTAATGCGATTGTAATGCCGGGAGATTTGGTAATTGCTGCTAAAATCGGAGTTTTGTTTATTCCTGCACATATGGCTGAACAAGTGATATCAACCGCTGAATTTGTAGTTAGAAGAGATAAATATGCTTTTGAAGTGATTAAATCCGGAAAATATTCAGGTGGTCAGTTAGATAATGCCTGGACAGAAGAAATGAAAATGGATTTCCTGAAATGGATGGAAAGACATCCTGAAGAAGGTAAAATGACAAAAGCAGAGCTTGACGTGATTATGAGCAAGAGAACCTGGTAATTAAAATGTAATACACCGAACCTTATTATTTAACTTAAAATAAAAAAAATTGAAACAGTCTAACATTTATTCTTTGGCATTGAGCATAGCTGGGTTAAGCTTGATAGCTGCATTGGTTATGTATATTCAGGGCAATTTAGCTGCTACAGGGCCTGCACTTATGCTCCTTTTTATTGCCTTGGCCATTGGTGTTAGAGGTACTAAAACCTTTAAGGCATTTTCATACACTATTTGGATTTTTGCAGCTGTATCTGCTTCTATGTTTTACCCGCAGTATTTTACCTCAGTCGGTGATTTTCAGCTTAAAACAATGATTGTTCCCCTATTGCAGGTAATCATGTTTGGGATGGGTTCACAAATGAGTTTTGAAGATTTCACTGGCGTAATTAAGATGCCTAAAGGGGTAATTATTGGGGTAGGTGCACATTATATTATTATGCCATTGGTTGCTTTTGGAATTGCTCATATTTTTGATTTTCCGCCAGAAATTGCGGCAGGTATCATTTTGATTGGTACAGTTCCAAGTGGCCTTGCTTCAAATGTGATGTCATACCTTGCGCATGCAAATCTTCCACTTGCTGTAACAATTGGAGCTATTTCAACAATTATCTCTCCATTTGTAACACCATTACTGATGCAGTGGTTGGGTGGTCAGTATATTCAGGTTGATTTCTGGCACATGATGCTTGATATTTTGAATATGATCATCATGCCAATTGTTGCCGGATTTATGTTTAATCTTTTTTCTAAGAATGAGGCCAGTCAGAAATCAAAAATTTATCAGTTGATTGGATACTTTGTAGTTGTTTTATTAACGAACCTTGTTTACATGAAATCAAGCGGTTCGGGTTTTGATGGTTTCCTTATTGCAATGGGTAAATCTTTATTATGGTTCTATGTTTTACCAATGGTGGGTGCTATTATTATTCGTAAAATAACAAAAGGAGAGGATAAATGGATGGGAAGTGCACTATCCATGATCTCTATGGTTGGTATTGCTGCAATTATTGCCATTATTACAGCCGCTGGCCGTGACAGTTTATTACAGGTTGGTCTTTTATTGATCATTACTAGTCTTCTGCACAATTTAGCAGGATATTCTCTGGGTTATGGCGTTTCATGGGCAGCAGGAATGCCCGAAAAAGACCGTCGTACGGTTGCTTTTGAGGTTGGTATGCAAAACGGTGGTTTGGCATCAGGACTCGCACTTCAAATGGGTAAAATTGCGACAGTAGGATTGGCTCCTGCAATCTTTGGACCTTTGATGAATGTCACAGGTTCGGCTCTTGCAAGCTGGTGGAGAAGCAGACCGCCGGTAGAAGATGGTGAAGAGATTGTTAATAAAAAATAATTTAATGAAATGGGCTTTATTACAAACCATAAAGCCTTTTTTGATTGTTAATATGATGCATAAAATCTGCTTACATTTTAATTTGCTGGCAGTAAATTGAATTAATTATGAAAAATATAAAATACATCTTTGTTTTTTTTATGTTAACAGCCTTTATGGCTAGTGCCCAGTCAAAGTCTGAACAAGCTGTTGCAAGTGCAGTAACTGCGCTGCACAACAATGTAGTCAACCCTGAGCGAAAAGCATTAGAAATGCTGGTATCCAATGATTTGTCCTATGGTCATTCTGCTGGAAAGGTTGAGAATAAGGATCAGTTTATAGATTTTTTATTTAATGGTCCTTTTAAATTTACTGCAATCAATACCACCGATCAAACTATAAAGATCAGCGGGGATAATGCTATCGTAAGACATATTTTTTTGGGAAAAGCTACAAATGCAGGTGTTCCAACTGAAATTAAAATTGGCAATCTAATGGTTTGGAGAAAAGAAGGTGGGAGCTGGAAATTATTGGTAAGACAAGCCTTTAAAATATAAATTTGATGGGATTTACATCCCTTAATGCTTTAAAAGTGCGCTTCATACCCTAGCGCACTTTTTTTATTTATTATTAAAATTCAGACTCACTGTTTATTGAAATGTTAAAACCTGATAGTCTAATCTTTGATCTGGACGGCACTTTATGGGATGCCCTTGATACTTACCTTGAATCCTGGAATGAAGGTGCCAAAATTGAAAATCTGAACTGTCTGTTTACAAGGGAAGATTTACATTATGTTATGGGCTGGGAACGATCCAAAGTTCTGGGTCATTTTTTCCCTGATATGAATATTGATGAAAGGGAGCGGGTATATAGAACCATAAATGAATGCCGGATAAGGTTGATGCCAATACGTGGCGGACTGATGTATGAAGGGGTTCGGGAAGGTTTAATTAAGCTTAGTCTGAAGTATAAATTATTCATAGTTAGTAATTGCCCTGAGAACCTGATTGTTGAATTTTTGAAATGGGCTGATCTAGAAGAATATGTGACAGATGAAATGGCGCACGGTGTAAATTCAATGCCTAAACATCACAATATCAAACTCCTGGTAGATAAGCATAACCTGAAATCGCCGGTTTATATTGGTGATACTTTGGGTGATGGAATAGAGACCAGAAAGGCCGGTTTGCCTTTTGTATTGCTGACTTATGGTTTTGGTACTACAGAGGATTACGATCTTAGATTTGATGATTTTATCACATTTACTGACTATTACATGAATCTTAAAGATTGATAAATCTTATAATGACTTGGTAAAAGCTATAAGTATGAAATTTAAGATGTTTTTTTTCTGCTATTTTTTTCTGTTTTTATCCTGCAGCGGTTCTGTTGATCCAAAAGATCTGTATGGTAAATGGAACTATGTAAAGGTTGTGAATGCTGATCCGGAGGATATCACTAGCGATGAAAAGCTAAAACATGCAAGTCCGAAAATACATTTTTCAGAGAGTCAGGAACTCAAGATTGAATGGGGAGGTGAACAAATTTCCAGCGGTAAATTTAAACTGGATGGTAAAATGATTAGATATACTGAAACTCTGGAAGGCGGTAGAACAAGAGAATTTCCATTTTTGATCAATAAACTTACAGAAACTGAACTGGTGTTTCAGACTATGGAAAAGAATTACACAATTGTTACTGCAATCAAAAAACGCTGATAAGGTTTTTAATTAACGCAGACAGGGTTCCAAACCTTGTCTGCGTTATAAATTACTTTAATTTCTTTTTGGATCCTTTATCCTCAGTAGCACCTTTGGTCTTTGCAGCTTGCTGTTGCCTCATATAATCTTCCATTCTCTTTTGGAATCCGGACGCTTTCTTTTCGGAAGCAGGTTTCTTTTTGTTTTCCTGAATCTGAGCATGGATTTTATTATCATCTACAAACATTCTGATGATGTATTGCTGAGTGAAAGTCATGAGGTTGGCAAGGAAATAGTAATAGTTCAAACCTGCAGGAAAACTATTCAGGACACCAAAGAAAATAACCGGTGTGATATAACCAATGTATTTCATTTGCCCTGTTGCGCCCGAGACCTGGTTGTTGAAATATGTGTAGATCAATGTAGATATTGTCATTAAAATACACATCAAACTGATGTGATTTCCAAGGAAAGGTACTTGAAATCCTAAATTAAAGAAAGCGTCATAGGTAGAAAGATCCTCCATCCAGAGGAAACTTTGCTGACGTAGTTCAAATAAATTCGGGAAAAAGAAGAAGAAAGCCATAATAATAGGAAGCTGCAATAACATCGGCAGACAACCTCCAAGCGGATTTACTCCTGCTTTTTTGTATAGTTTTAAATATTCCTGCTGTAGGAGGGTAGGGTTATCCTCGCCAACTTTACCTTTGATCTCATCCATCTCAGGCTTAAGAATACGCATCTTCGCCATTGAAAGGTATGATTTATAGGTAAGTGGCAACAGAACCATCTTGAGCAAAATGGTTAATACAAGAATAATTAGTCCGTAGCCCCATCCAAATCCCTCAAGGAAGTTAAATACAGGTAATACAATCCATCTGTTAATATACTTCAATGGCCAGTAACCAAGGTCTATTTGTTTTTCTAGTTCAAAACCTTGTTTTTCCAGAATGTTCAACTGATTAGGACCAAAATAGAATTCCATAGGGAATGAACTGCTTTCCTGTCTCTGGAAAGGGATTTGCATTTTGGCTGCGAAACTTTTTACTGTTCCTGAATCAGGACTTGTATTAACTGCTAATTCTCCTTTATCAAAGCTATTTTTTGCAATCAGAACATTAGAGAAAAAATGTTGTTTAAAAGAAAACCATTTAATCTTTCCCTCATTTAATTCTTTAGTTTCTGATTCAGAAAGGCTTAAATTATCAACGCTTTTATCTCCTTGTTTAAAATATGCACTCGAATATTTTTGCTCTCCGGGTAAATCCTTTTCCTTTAGCTTTAAAACGGCCTCCCAGTTCAAAGTTAAATGTTGCTGATTAGGGGCAAGCACGTCCTGCATTCCAGTAGTGACAATAGTAAGTCCTACATTATAACTCTCCCCTTTTATGCTGTAGATATAATCAATATATTTCCCTTCTGAGTGTACCAGACGCATGGTCAGTGTTGAAGAATCGGATGTTGCAACACTTAAGGATTTGCCTGAAGGAACAAAATAAAGGTCATTGGTATTAATATTTTGTCCCGCAGAACCAAAGATCAAACCAAACTTATTGCCTTCACCTTCGAACATGATCAATGGCTCTTGAGAATAGGTTTTAAAGTTTTTGAGTTGAACAGATGCTATTCTTCCACCTCTTGGACTGATTCTAACCTTTAAAAATTCATTTTCAAGAATAACAGGCTCATTGCTTCCGGTTTGTGCCGCTCCAAAAGGACCGGATTTTATTTTTGTCGAATCAATTGAAGGTAGTGCTACAGTTTTGGTAGTATCTGTGATAGCTACTGCAGTCGTCACTTTGTTTTTTGTAACCCTTGCTAGTGAATCCTGAGTTTGTTTGGCTTTTTCTCTCTTGATATCTTCATCAGAGGGTTGCATCAGATAAGTTGACCCAACTAATATTATTAATATCAAAAAGAGTCCTGTGAAAGTATTTCTATCCATTATTTTTTATGCTTTATTACAAAAATGCTTTACTTCTTTTTCGAGTAGCTCAAGGCGGCGGCGACAAAGTTAACAAAAAGTGGATGAGGATTATCAACAGTTGATTTTAATTCAGGGTGAAATTGTCCGCCCAGAAAAAATGGATGATTTTTCAACTCTACAATTTCAACCAGGTTATTCTCAGGGTTTATTCCGGAGGCAATCATTCCGGCTTTTTCAAATGGTTGTAGATATGAATTATTGAACTCATAACGATGGCGATGACGTTCAGTAATACGGCTTTTTCCGTAGATTAAAGCCGCTTTGCTTCCCTTTTTCAGATCGCAGGTATAAGAGCCAAGACGCATGGTACCACCTTTGTTTTTTATCTTCTTCTGCTCTTCCATCATCGAGATTACCGGATCTTTGGTGTCCTCGTTCATCTCAATACTATGCGCATCCTTCAGTCCCAAAACATTTCTTGCAAATTCAATAACAGCACATTGCATGCCCAGGCAAATACCAAAGAAAGGAATTTGATGCTCTCTGACATATTTTATGGCTTCAATTTTACCTTCAATTCCGCGGCTTCCAAAGCCTGGAGCAACTAGTACTCCGTCTAATCCTTTTAGTTTTTCAGCAACATTTTGCGGACTGATATTTTCAGAATGGATTGATTTGACTATGACCTTACACTCGTTTTTTGCGCCTGAATGAATAAATGCTTCAGTTATTGATTTATAGGCGTCTGGAAGCTCAACATACTTCCCAACAAGTCCGATATTGATTTCAGCAGTCGGATTTTTAAGTCGTCCTAAAAAATCTTTCCAGTTTTCGAGATCAGGTTCATTTTTATTAGTAAGTTTTAATTTGCTCAATACGGTCTTATCCAATTGTTCCTTCAGCATCAAAAGTGGAACATCGTAAATAGTTGATGCATCAATTGATTCAATTACCGCATTAATATTAACATTACAGAAAAGAGCGATTTTTTTACGAAGTTCCTGAGGAATATGATGTTCTGTACGGCAAACTAAAATATCGGGTTGAATTCCATATTCAAGTAACATTTTAACAGAGTGCTGGGTAGGTTTTGTTTTTAACTCACCTGCAGCAGCAAGATATGGAATAAGAGTAAGATGAATAACTAATGAATTCCCTGAACCAAGCTCCCAACGTAATTGACGTACAGCTTCAATGAATGGGAGTGACTCAATATCTCCAACAGTTCCTCCCAATTCGGTAATCACGATATCATAATCACCTGTTTCACCCAATATTTTCATATTGCGTTTGATCTCATCTGTAATGTGTGGAACTACCTGGACTGTTTTACCAAGATAAGCTCCTTCACGTTCTTTATTGATTACGTTCTGGTAAATTCTTCCGGTAGTGATGTTGTTGGCTTTTGAGGTAGGAACATTGAGAAAACGTTCATAATGACCCAGATCAAGATCTGTTTCAGCTCCGTCTTCTGTAACATAACACTCGCCATGTTCATAAGGGTTTAAAGTTCCGGGATCAATATTGATATATGGATCGAACTTTTGGATAGTTACCCGGTAACCTCTCGATTGAAGAAGTTTAGCCAGAGAAGCGGAAATAATACCTTTTCCTAACGACGAAGTAACGCCGCCTGTAACAAAAATGTATTTGGTCATGATAACTGAAGGATTTGCTAAGAATGTTTTATTATCCGATCGGTTTTTAACTTATCTCAGTTAATAAAAAACATCGTTTTGTACGGGATTCAAAAGTAGAATATTTTTTGATATATAACTTATATGTTGAGAAATTGAATGGTGTTAATAAATGCCTTAAATTGATAATTGAGAGTGGAGAGTGAAGAATGAACAAAATTTCTTTTAATTGTGATATTGTTTTTTTTAACTCTCAACTCTCCATTCTCCACTCTCAATTCTTTTCCCTATTTTTACATTTATTTAAATATTAATATATCATCTTGACATTCAGCGATTTCAATTTTGATCCTCAGTTACTTGAAGGACTTCAAAGTATGGGTTATGTTAAACCCACTCCAATTCAATCCCAGGCAATTCCACTGATTCTTGACCATAAAGATCTTATCGCTTGTGCCCAAACAGGTACTGGTAAAACAGCTTCTTATCTTTTGCCCGTTCTGCAGCACATCAGTATTTCTGAAAAAAAATATACCAAAGCCCTGATTTTGGCTCCTACAAGGGAGCTTGCTCAGCAAATTGATCAACAGGTTGAAGGTTTGGCCTATTTTGCAGGAATTAGCTCTATCGCAGTTTATGGCGGGGGTGATGGTATGATTTACGAACAGCAACGCCGGGCAATGATGGATGGTGTTGATATTGTGATTGCTACTCCGGGTCG
>CAMCTU010000076.1 GCA_945878525.1 Sphingobacterium thalpophilum | reverse complement strand
GACAATCCTGTTTATCAGGAAAATATAACTCTTTCATCAAAAACATTTTCTCCCGATAACGATGGCTTCGAAGATTTATTGGAAATTAACTACCAGTTTTCCGAACCTGGAAAAATCGCTAATATTTCTATATTTAACGTTCATGGGATGTTAATAAAAAGGCTCTTGAAGAATTATACATTAAACATTGAAGGGTCATTTGTTTGGGATGGTTTTAATGAGCAAAATCAGCTGGTACCCGGTGGTATATACCTTATTCAGGCAAACATTTTTGATAAAGATGGACGAATTAGCAAATTTACAAAGTCATTTGTTCTTGCTGTAAAGCTTTAATACAAAGGATTTGGATATTTAATATCCAAAGCAATACAGATTTTCTAACTTTGATGAAAACCAGTTATTATGTCAGAGAGAATTGTGGTTATTGGCTCCAATGGGCAGATAGGTTCAGAATTAGTCACAGAATTAAGGAAGAGCTATGGTGATGGGAATATCATAGCTTGTGATATCAGAAGGCCAGATTACGATATTAAAAATGCAGGTCCTTTTGAATTTGTTAACGTCCTTGAAAAGGATATACTGAAGCAATTGTTCCATAAATATAAGCCCACACAGGTATATCTGCTTGCGGCACTTCTATCTGCAACTGGCGAACAAAATCCAAAATTAGCCTGGGATTTGAATATGAACGGCTTATTGAATGTTCTTGATCTTGCATTAGAATACAAAACAGCCCGTATTTACTGGCCAAGTTCTATTGCAGTTTTCGGACCAAATTCACCTAAAGTTCAAACCCCACAACTATGTGTGATGGATCCAAATACAGTTTATGGAATCAGTAAGCTTGCAGGTGAACGCTGGTGTGAATATTACTTTCATCGATACGGACTGGATATCAGAAGCATCAGGTATCCTGGCCTGATCAGCTGGAAGGCAGCACCCGGAGGTGGAACAACGGATTATGCCATACATATTTTTCATGACGCACTCAGAAAGAGTAGTTATAAAAGCTTCCTCTTGGCTGAGACTGAATTACCCATGATGTATATGGATGATGCAATTCGTGCAACTATTGAATTGATGGATGCTCCCGCTGAAAAAATAAGTATCAGATCTTCTTATAATTGTACTGGTATGAGTTTCACACCCGAAGTTCTTGGGAATGAAATTAAAAAACATATTCCTGATTTCACCTTAGGATATACCGAATATGACCAACGTCAGGTAATTGCTGACAGCTGGCCAAAATCCATAAATGATACAGTTGCCAGTAATGATTGGGGATGGAAACCTGAATTCAACCTTTCTAAAATGACAGAATCCATGATAAAAAGCCTTAAAAGATAATTAGAAAACTTTCGTGATTTTTAATGTTCTGATTAGGTAAAATAAATAATTCGCTGGAGAGAGCTGAAATTTTATGAGGACATGTATTTTAGCGCCAAAATTAATTATTTGTAATTAACATAAGACTCAAACAATATAAAAAATGGGAAGAGCATTCGAGTTCCGTAAAGAAAGGAAATTCAAACGTTGGGCAAAAATGGCTGTACAATTTACCCGTCTAGGTAAAGAAATTGTTATGGCAGTAAAAGATGGAGGGTCAAATCCTGATGCAAATTCACGTCTTAGAACCGCTATGCAAAATGCTAAGGCTGTCAATATGCCGAAGCATACAGTTGAAGCCGCCATAAAAAGAGCAAGCAACAAGGATGAAAGCAACTATGAAGAAATTGTATATGAAGGTTATGCTCCACATGGCGTAGCAGTGCTGATTGAAACAGCTACTGATAATACCAACAGAACAGTGGCCAATGTTCGAAGCTATTTTAATAAAACCAATGGCACGCTGGGTAAAACTGGCTCACTTGATTTTATTTTTACGCGGAAATCAGTTTTTAGATTTGAACCTGGAGAAATGGAATTGGATGAACTGGAATTTGAGCTGATTGATGCCGGACTTGAGGATCTGTATGTTGAAGTTGATGAGTCGGGGAAAGATATTGGCGTAATTCATACTTCATTTGAAGACTTCGGAAAAATGCAAAAAGCACTTGAGGAAAGAAATATTGCTGTGATCAGTGCCAAGCTCGAGCGTATTGCCGAATCAACTACCGAAGTAACTGAAGAACAAGCTGCAGATGTTTTAAAATTGATTGATAAACTGGAAGATGATGATGATATCCAGGCAGTTTATCATAATATGGCCGAATAAATTTCTTTAAATTGATTTATGACCTTCGAAGAATTTTTAATTAAGAAAAAAATTGATCCTGAACAGCTTAAGGCAAAGGAACAATCATTTTTTTCTGAATTCGAGAGTCATTTCCTACAAATGGGTGAGAAAAGCTTTGACCATAGCAAGAAGTTCTGGTTCAATAAATTAAGAAGGACTTATCACTTAAAAGAAGATATCAAAATAGTAGAGACTCCTGATAATAGCCATGAAAAACTATCAACGGAGCCCTCTATTCAGGAGAAACCAATTTATAAATCTAGATTTAATGCTGCAAAAACACAGCAAGAAGACCAGATTACTCAAGAAATAGAAAGCAGTCCTCCTCCCAAATACATACCCAGATTTAAAGCAGCTGTAAATGCATCGGAGCAAAATTTGGCTGCCGAAATTGAAAAAAATGTGGAATTGGAGCAGAAGGTGATACCAGTATTTAAACCGAGATTCAAGGCAAAAATTGCAGAAATCGAAGAAAAACAGTCTGAAATTCAGGAAGAATCAGCTCCAGATTCAAATCCTAAATCTGCCTATAAACCAAGATTTAAACCGGGTATAACTAAAAAAGGCTCGGAGACTGAATAATCATCTCTTATGAGAGAATATCCAGGATAAAAATTCAGGCTCTGCAAATGCAGGATCCCAACTATTATGCCCAGCTTCAGGATAAATTGTAAACTTAGGTTGTTGATTTAACCTCTTAAGTTCATTAACCACTACTTCTGATTTTGCAAGAGGCACTGTTGTATCCTTTCCTCCGTGAAATATCCATAAAGGAACATTCTTATATTTTTTCACGTTCTCTATATTATCACCTCCGCAAATCGCAAAAGCGGCTGCAAAAGTTCTTGGTTTACGCCTTAAAATTTCAAAGGTCCCCATACCTCCCATTGAAAGACCTCCCACATAGAAGCGGGCATTATCTGTGTATTTCTCGGATTTTAAATATACCTGCAGACCAAGCAAAAGCTTCATGGCTTTACCAGCCTCACCGCCTTTCTGAAATCCGAATCGATCTCCCGACTTCCCATCACCGATCTTTACATTTGCCCAGAAATCTCCTTTGGGACATTGAGGGAAAATGATAATTGCCGGAAAATCCCTTCTGATGTCTGCTCTCAGAAAAAGCTTACTTCCATGTATCAATTGTGCCTCATTGTCATTACCTCGTTCACCTGCACCATGCAGAAATATAAGAACCGGATATTTTATCTGAGGATCAAAATTTTCGGGAAGTAACATCCTATACAATAGTGTATCCGATCCACTGGTAAAAATCTCTTTAGAAAACATTAATTTATCCTGTGCGATAGAATGCTGCAGAATGAACAAGGTTATTACTACGAATGAACATATTTTTTTCATAAAACAAATTCGAGATAAATTTTTAAACCTGAGGTATTTTTAGTTTCCGTTTATTTACAGGCTGAGGAATTTTAACATAATATCCAGTACCATCATATTCACGCTTTCTTGGATGTTCCAGGCATTGAGCAGAACAGGCACCATCCAATTTTTCACCGCATGCATCACATTGGGTAAAATGCTCATTACACTCTGGATTAGCACAATTGATCATTTTAGTGGTATTTGCACCACAATTGCGACAAGTTGAAATTACAACCGGATTTACTATATTCACATCTACCGCCACCCGGTTATCAAATACATAACATTTACCTTCAAAGTCTTTTCCACCGGCTTCCTTTCCATACTTAATAATCCCTCCATGCAATTGATATACATTTTCAAAACCTTCATGAAGTAATAAAGCAGAAGCCTTTTCGCATTTGATTCCACCGGTGCAATACGTTACAATCTTCTTATCTTTATATTGAGCCAGCTCATTGATCATAGCAGGAAAATCACGGAAATTCTCAATATCAAATGTAACTGCATTTTTGAAGCGCCCGATAGAATGCTCATAATTCGACCTCACATCAACTATAACCACATCCTGTTCATCCTTCATTTTCAAGAAATCAGCTGGCTCCAAATGGATTCCTGTTTTCTTTTCGGGATTGATAATTCCAGGATCACGAAGTCCGGAATGAACAATTTCTGTTTTGTAACGACAATGCATTTTGATAAACGAAGGCTCTTCCACATTATCGATCTTGAAATCTATTTTTGAGAATCTAGGATCAGAATGAAGTATATCCATATACACTTTACAGTGTTCAGCTGTGCCAGAAACAGTTCCGTTCAGCCCTTCATCGGCAACAATAATCCTCCCAACAAGATTCAGTGATTTACAAAATTGAAGATGGTCTGATGCGAATTGTTCAGCATCTTCTATTCGACTATAACAATAGTAGAGAAGTGTCTGGTATAATATCATAATTCATTGATACTGTTGCAAACAGCGTTTAATGCATGACAAATATAAGGCAAGCGAGCAGATTCTGCAAGAACAATAATAATGTCAAATGATAGAACCTTAAAGTCCTGTGGCTAGCCTGAAATCAGAATAGTTCTTCTTTCCGTTTAAATATGACCAACCATAAGAAGCCCGAAAGTTTAGAAAACTTATACCAAGATAAAATTCAGAGTACAATTTATTACCTGGTGTTCCTAGGTAATTAAAGCCTGAAATTTCATTGAGTTTTAACTTCCGCAGGAGAGGTAGTTTGTTGAGTAAAAAACCTGAAAAATTATGCTCGAAATGTGCTTCCCAATATTGATCATTGGTACTGAATTTATAATAATCCAGGAAGAGAAAACTATTTAAATAAGGAGTATAAAAAAGAGTTCGTGTACCCAAAAAATGCTTGTAATCAGTAAAAAATAAATTATTGGTACTTAAAAACTTACCTGCTCCGAGATAAAAAGCGGAGTTACCTAATAGTCCCAGTTTTATGTTTGACTTTGTCAGGTCGACAGAAATCCGGGAATAGTCTACATCAGACCCGAATATACCCTTTACTCCCATTTCATAATTTACACCAAGCATTGGATACTTCGATGGTCTGTAGAATTTACCTGAAGGATAAGTTGCATAATCATTACTGAAAGCATAGCTTGCCCTAAGCTTAAGCTTCAATGCCTGATTTTCAGGAAACATAGGAAGGTCTGATCCGGGGTCAAGTGGATTATTGGAGGTAAAATCTCTCTTTGCCAGGTCTCGGGCGGTATAGTCAGAAGTATTTTGAAGTGACCTTCTATTCGACCATTCAGTACTAATACTGGTTTTTACACTTCCAAGCGGCATGGAATAAGAAAGGTTGGCAAACCTTGATTCATAGAGTTTGAGCAGATTACGCTTCCAGAACAATGAATTTCCAGTGTTAGCAAGCTGACTAATACTCTCCTGATCGTTCAGGTTTAAGGCATCTGATCCGGCATTAATCATAAAACTACTATTCTTTAACGGAATAGTGGCAGAAAAGCTTGCATACAACTTTTCACTCGATAGTCCATAACGAACCTTGCCGGTATAACGCAGGTATTTATTGGTCAAAGAATCGATTCGCTTTGAAAACGAAGCCTTATAATTAAGACCAAAACCTTCTACCGTATTGTAAAAAAAGGAATTGATCAAAGACCCAAATTGATAATATTCCTTTTTAAATCTGTTGCGCGGACTGTAACCTCCGCCTATAATAAAACCTAATGGCTTAAACTTGTTGTTTACTTTATCAAGTGAATCCAGATAAGCTTTGGACTCCCGCTTAATTGCTAAAACCTCCTTTTTGACATAGTCAATTTGTTCTTCATCTGTTAAAGGAATAGGCCTTGACTGTTTCCAGTATGTTGTATCTTTCTTGTTTACCTCAGGGCTAATGTTTAAAACCTCCCGGAAATCCTTAGGGTTTAAAGCAGGACTCAGATTGTAGTTATTATAGAGGGCGATGTAATATCCGCCAAATCTAAAGCCTAAAAAACCACCTGAAAAGTCGAACCTGACAGAAGAAGGCATCCAGGTTTTAGAATTAACCGGAATAAACTCTTGTCTTATATTTAAGGTATCCACAAATTGAATATTTGCTTCCTTAGTAAGGTAAAGATCGGTACTGTGTATCCTCCAACTATCCTCAACGATATAGATAATCCCTCTGAAAACAGGATCAGCATCTCGCTTTGGTATCAACTCAATCTTATTGATCAACTGGCCATTCTCCATACTGGTACCCAGCAGTCTGTACCTATAATAAAATAATGCATTATCAGCAATTGGTGAAACAAAGGGGCGTGAACTTAGTCCCTCCATATCCAACATGTTCTGGTAAAAATCAATTCCCATATCTGAAGCGCGGTTAAAACTGAAAGCGCGGTTACTGCCGGAAACTTTTGAAGAAATCATTACTTCCCTATACTTCCCAGGTTTGATATAACTTAGTTTAGATTCCGATTCCGAAAGGTAAAGAATCCCCCTGCGGTTTGAGTCCAAACCCAATTGCTTACCTATATCATCAATATTCGCACCGAAGAACTTTTTAGGAGCACCGAGCAATTTCTGCATTCCCTTAATGTATACCTCTGCGGTATATTCATCAGTCTCATTTAAATAATAATTTCTTTGTTTTATTGCATTTCTGATCACCTCATAAGCAGGATCCTCCGAATCTGCACGGACGATCACGTCTTTCAATTCATAAACCGTTTCATTCAAAATGACCGATATGTACTGATCAGATTTTAAGTCCAGCTCTCTTGATTCCTGGCTGAAACCAATCGCCTTGAATATGATTGAATGCTTCCCAGGCTTCAACTTAAGTTGAAACTCCCCATCGCTATTTGCAGAAGTCCCGCTTGTGGTGTTCTTTTCGTAGACACTTGCAAAAGGAACCGGAATTCCTTTAGAGTCAACTATCTTACCTTTGAGAATCAGATTTTGGGCATATGATCTATTAGAAACTAGTATCAGTAGTAGAAATATGAATGTCAACCTCATAGAAATTTTCTTGTAAAGATCGCAATAACACTTAAATTTCTTAAAATGATTGGATTAAACAAGAATATACAATCAATTTTGATACTCATATGACCTTAAGATGGACTAGTTTAAAAGGTTAGAACCTGAAAGTCCGCAGAATTTGTAATTTTACATATTCAAAATGACCAATCATGTATAACACCCTTCAACCGATATTACAAAAAGAACTAGAGGAAATTGAAAAAGCCGGTCTATACAAACGTGAGCGGATTATTATCACCCCACAGGGAGCTGAAATAAAAATTCAGGGCGGACAGGAAGTGATTAATTTTTGTGCTAATAATTACCTCGGACTTGCATCGCATCCGGAGGTAATTGAAGCAGCCAAAAATGCACTCGATACCCATGGTTTCGGAATGGCTTCGGTCCGATTCATTTGTGGAACACAAGACATTCATAAAACATTAGAAGATAAAATCTCCAAATTTTTAGGCACAGAAGATACGATTCTATATGCAGCTGCTTTTGATGCTAACGGAGGGGTTTTTGAGCCATTGTTTGATGATCAGGACGCAATTATTTCAGATGCTTTAAATCATGCATCAATTATTGATGGAGTTCGTTTATGTAAGGCACAACGTTTCCGCTATAAACATGATGATATGGTAGATCTTGAGGAAAAATTAAAAGAAACTCAACATTTACGCCACCGAATCATAGTGACAGATGGATCTTTCTCTATGGATGGAACTATTGCCCAATTAGATAAAATTTGTGATCTGGCGGATAAATATCAAGCACTGGTAATGATAGATGAATGCCATTCATCAGGTTTTTTGGGTAAAACCGGTCGGGGGACACATGAGCACCATAATGTAATAGGACGAGTGGATATCATCACCGGAACACTGGGTAAGGCATTGGGTGGGGCGTCCGGAGGATTTACTTCTGGGCCTAAAGAGGTAATCAATATTCTCAGACAACGCTCAAGACCTTATTTATTTTCAAACACACTCGCACCTTCAATTGTTGGGGCGTCAATTGCAGTTCTGGACCTGCTTGAAAAAAGTACTGAACTAAGGGACAAACTTGAAGAAAATACCCTTTACTTCCGGAAAAAAATGACCGCAGCTGGTTTTGATATTAAAGCGGGAACTCATCCAATTGTGCCGATCATGTTGTATGATGCAAAACTTTCGCAGGATTTTGCAGCTGCGCTGTTAAAAGAGGGAATTTATGTGATAGGCTTTTATTTTCCTGTGGTACCAAAAGATAAAGCACGTATTAGAGTTCAATTATCTGCAGCACATACCAAAGAACATTTGGATAAGGCAATCACTGCATTTATCAAGGTTGGAGAAAAACTTGGCGTAATAAAATAAAAAGAGGGCATAAAAGGGAATTCATCCCTTTAAATATTTTTAACATGCAGGAAAAAATTAATCAGTACACATCAGAAATCAATTCATTTCAACCAAAAAACGATGATGAACTTGAATCGTTCAGAATTCGCTTTCTGGGTACGAAAGGCATTATAAAAGACCTATTTGAAGAATTTAAAACTGTTTCTTCGGAAGAGAAACGTGTCATGGGAAAGGTTCTGAATGAGTTTAAGCAACTGGCTGAAGCTAAATATCACACACTAAAGGAAAGTTTAGAAACTATTGAGAAAAGCATAGATTCTGAACTTGACCTTACTTTGCCGGGACAAGGATTAGAACTTGGGGGGCGCCATCCCTTATCGCTGGTCAGAAAAGAAATTATTGAAATTTTCAAAAAGCTAGGATTTAATGTAGCCGAAGGGCCTGAGATCGAAGATGACTGGCATAATTTCTCTGCCCTTAACTTTCCTGAGGAACACCCTGCAAGAGATATGCAGGATACATTCTTTATAAAAAAAGGAGGTGAAAAGGGGGATATTGCACTTCGCACACATACTTCATCTGTTCAGGTAAGGATGATGGAAGCAGGAAAACCCCCATTCCGTGCCATTATGCCTGGTAGAGTTTATCGTAATGAAGCTATTTCTGCTAGAGCACATTGTTTTTTTCATCAGGTAGAGGGACTATATATCGATGAAAATGTTTCTTTTGCCGATCTGAAACAAACCTTATTTCATTTCGTTAGAGAATTATTTGGGGAAGACACAAAAGTGAGGTTCAGACCTAGTTATTTCCCTTTTACAGAACCATCAGCCGAAATGGATATTTCATGTTCTATATGTAAAGGCGCTGGTTGTCAATTCTGTAAATACAGTGGCTGGGTTGAAATACTCGGATGTGGAATGGTGGATCCGAATGTTCTGGAGAACTGTAATATCGACAGCAAGAAATTTACAGGTTATGCATTTGGTATGGGAATCGAAAGGATTACCAATTTGAAATACCAGATAAAAGACCTCAGATTATTTTCAGAAAACGACATCCGCTTTTTAAAGCAATTCCAATCAGAAATGACCTGATGAGACCCGGAATAGTACTATTGTTTTTTTCTCTTTCTTTGCTCTCCTGTACCAAGGATAGTTTAGACAGGATTCCTGAAGCCTTTGTAAATTACAGAATTACCATTCAGGAGTTTAATATTAAAAACAAGAATGGCTTACTGGTGGTAGACAAAATGAACAATACGGGGGTATCCGGACTGCTGATCTATCGCAGGGCAGACAATGCATTTGTTGCCTTTGACCGCTGTAGTTCTGTTAATCCCCAGGCGAGGTGTGTAGTTGTGCCTGATGATCCGAACCTTACAGCTACGGATCCCTGCAGTGGGGCCAAATTTTCATTATTTGATGGTTCTCCTGTGAAAGCACCTGCCAAAAGGCCTCTTAAGGAATATAAAGTAATAATTAGTAATTTTGAAATCTCGGTTGTGAACTGATATGGAAGTCGACAAGATTAAGGAAAGCATAAAAAAAGCAGCCCAGGATTTATTCCGAAAATATGGCTACCATAAAACCAGTGTCAATGAAATTGCCAAGCGTGCAAAGATTGCCAAAGCAACTATTTACAAATATTTTGACAGTAAAGAGCTTCTGCTTCAGGCTATCCTGATGGAATATATTCAACAAAGTGTACACGAAATTATTAATAAATCTTCCGAAGAACTGGATGAGGAAGCATATCTCAGTATGATCATCCTGAAGACCAGCCGATTATCCTATACCGTTTGTAATGAATTTATTGGATGGGAATTTATTCGCGAGTCGGCGAATTCGCAGGAATTTCTCAAAACGCTGTCTGATGACCTTGAGAATCTGTTAATACAATCTTTCAATCAAACACAACTCTTTAAAGCTGATGATTATATAGAACGTCTGCGCTTTTTAATAAAGGCCAGTAAGAGTATCGTGTTCTCATTTGCTTTCACATCAGTAAGTGATTCTGATGTTCGCAAAAATTTCATTTCCTTCCAAAAGGAAATTCTGCCCTATTTAGTGAAGGCAGCTGTCAAATAGAAGCAAAGATCATATTGTAATTTTAGAATTGAAGTAAACTTAATAATAAGATTTTATACCAATTTGGTTTTTGGTATAAATTACTGTATTTTAGCTATGATACGAACCAAATATTACCCATGAGCCGCGAAATTCTTATTTTATCCGATTTAATTGATGAGCTTTTTGAATTTTAAATTCTGATTTGGGTTTACTTGTTAAACACATACAATCAAATTCAAAAAGCTGATCACACCAATTTGAACCTGCTGACTGCAAGGTTCGTGCAAAGCTTTTGCCAATATATTCCGCCTACATTTTCCTAAAATAACGTGAGTTCGATACAAAATCTTGCTTGGTTAAGTTTTAACTGAAGTTTTTCTCACCTTTTAGAAAGCAGTGTCTGTTTCTCTTCGCTTATGACAGTCCCGTGTTCTGCCCTATTTTTTTGTTGGAAAGTTAATTTTATCATGAGATTCTTGTTGCAAAAAAGATAGAGCTGCCACTCGGGTTTATTTAGCATGGGCAATGGTTCTATTACCGGACTGCGCGTTCGGATGAAAAACAGCTCCAAGGCGGATTAAAATTTCATTTTTAGTAATCACCATTTAATTGATTAACTATTTTTAGTGCTTCAACCGCTGCTTTAACGTCATGTACCCGGAGTATGTTTGCTCCTTTCATCAGAGCAATTGTATTAGCTGCCGTTGTGCCATTTAGCGCATTTTCAGAATCGGTTTCCAATAATTTGTAAATCATGGATTTACGCGAAAGTGCAGCAAGAACCGGATGACCTGTGCATTTTAAATGTTCCAGATTTGCCAGAAGTTCATAATTCTGATCCAGATTCTTCGCGAAACCAAAACCGGGATCAACAATCAGATCATTTACTCCCAGTTTTTTTAATATTTGGATTCTGGTCGTAAAATACTGACAAACTTCAGTGACTATATCTTCATAATCATTCATTGATGCCATCGTTTGAGGAGTGCCTTTCATGTGCATCATTATATAGGGTACACCAAGCTTTGATATGGTTTGAAACATCTCCTTATCCATTGATCCGGCAGAAATATCATTGATTATTCCAGCGCCTTCATTCACGGCTATTTTGGCAATTTCTGACCTGAAGGTATCGATCGAAAGTACAGCATCCGGAAATTCATTCACAATAGCCCTTAAAACAGGTATCAATCGATCAGATTCTGTTTCCTCAGAAATATGCTCTGCCCCAGGCCGGGATGAATAGGCCCCGATATCTACAATTTCTGCACCTTCTTTCAGGATCTGTTCAGTTTTTTTCAGGGCATCATGCAAGTTGTTATTTCTTCCGCCATCGTAAAAAGAATCGGGTGTAAGATTCAGGATACCCATTATTTTGGGTTTTGAAAGATCAAGTAGCTTTCCCCGAACATTTAACGAATATTTTTGCTGAAAAACTGTATTTTTACCCACCATATACCGGCAAAATACCAATTAATTCATGGTTCTAACAAATAATAATTAAGGCTTTGGTTAATAAAACTTCAGTAGAATACGATAGTGTTATCAAAGTCTGCAGAGAACTTTTTCTAAAAAAAAGTAGCGATTATGGTACTGCATGGCGTATTCTCAGGATTTCGTCAATAACCGACCAGATTTTCATTAAGGCCCAGAGAATAAGGACCCTTGAGGAAAAGAAGATTTCTAAGGTTGGTGAGGATATTACTTCAGAATATATCGGGATCGTCAATTATTGTATTATTGCCATGATGCAACTGGATCTTGAAAATGATGAAAGAACAGAGCTTCCACTGGATGAGGTGGAAACCCATTTTGATAAAAGGGTAAATGAAACAAAAGAGCTTATGTTTGCCAAGAACCATGATTACGGAGAGGCATGGCGTGATATGCGAATCAGTTCACTCACTGATCTTATATTAATGAAAATTTTAAGAGTTAAGCAGATTGAAGATAATGCCGGACAAACAATTGCATCTGAAGGCGTAAGGGCAAATTATCAGGATATGCTTAATTATTCGGTTTTTGCCTTGATCAAACTCGGCTCATAATAATCTGTTTTAAATGGAGGGGTGAATATTTTAGATCCATCCTATTTAGAAATCTTGAAAACTTATTTCTACCCTGTGTAAACAGACCATCAATAGCAATTATATTTCAATGAAACATATCTTAATACATTTACAAAGAGCGATCGTTGGATTACTCTTTATATTTTCAGGCCTGATAAAGGCAAATGATCCGCTTGGGTTTGGCTATAAATTGCAAGAATATTTTGAAGTTTTTCACATTGCTTTTCTGAATGATTTTGCAACTGTCTTCGCAATTTTACTTTGTAC
>CAMCTU010000075.1 GCA_945878525.1 Sphingobacterium thalpophilum | reverse complement strand
TTCACAATTCAATGCTTTTGTTACCTAAAGTTCCATATAAACCTCGTTTTTCAGATGACAGGGTTGGGTTTTTCGGACAAAGCCAAACAGATTACGGCTTGGATGCACAAAAAGCACAGGTTACACGCTACATTCACCGCTGGAAGCTGGAGCCCAAAGATCCGGCTGCTTACAAACGTGGTGAATTGGTAGAACCTAAAAAGCAAATTGTTTATTATATCGATCCTGCCACTCCAGTTAAATGGAGACCTTATCTTATTGAGGGAGTAAAAGACTGGAATGCAGCATTCGAAGAAGCTGGATTTAAAAATGCAATTACAGCAATGGAAGCACCTGCAAATGATCCTGACTGGTCACCTGAAGATGCCCGTTATTCTGTGATACGTTATTTTGCTTCCAACATCCCCAATGCCTATGGGCCACATATTTCCGATCCACGTTCAGGTGAGATCATGGAATCAGATATAGGTTGGTATCATAATGTTATGAATCTGGTAAGAAATTGGTTTTTTGTCCAAACTGCTGCCATAAATCCTGATGCCCGCAGTCCGAAATTTAAAGATGAAGTAATGGGACAGTTGATTCGTTTTGTATCTTCTCATGAAGTTGGACATACTCTCGGACTTCCACATAATTTTGGATCAAGTGTTGCTTATCCGGTTGATTCATTGCGTTCTCCATCTTTCACTAAAAGAATGGGGGGAACAGCACCGTCAATTATGGATTATGCACGATTTAATTATATCGCTCAGCCTGGTGACGAAGGAGTTGTATTATATCCTGGAATTGGAGATTATGACAAGTGGGCTGTAAAATGGGGTTATACCTGGTTTGATAATCAAACACCTGAAGAAGAGGCCAAAACACTAAACAAATGGACTATAGAAAGAGCCGGAAATCCAGTTTATTTCTATGGACAGCAAACTGGTAATCCTATCGATCCACGTGCACAATCTGAGGATTTAGGTGATGATGCAATGAAAGCTTCCAAATATGGAATAGCCAATTTGAAACGCATTCTACCAAATATTGAAAAATGGACTTATGAAGAAGGCAAACCCTACGATAACCTTAGAGAGCTATATGGTGAAGTATTAAGCCAGTGGAATCGTTATATGGGTCATGTACGTTCAAATATTGGTGGTATTTATGAAGATGATAAAACCTATGAACAAAAAGGCCCTGTATATACCCATGTAGCAAAAGCAAAACAAAAAGAGGCGGTAAAATTCATTACAGATCAGGCCTTTATGACTCCGGGCTGGATGCTTGATCAGAATGTACTGAACAAATTTGACAATGCTGGAATTGTTGAGCGTTTAAGACGAACACAAGTTGGCGTTCTGAACGGAATTCTTGATTTTGGACGATTAAACAGAGTTATCGATAACTCAGTGAAAAACGGAGTAAATTCTTATCCAATGGATGAACTGTTTGCAGATCTACGAAATGGCATTTGGTCGGAACTAAAAACAGGCTCAAATTTAGATACCTATCGCAGAAACTTGCAGCGTGCCCATATTGAAAGGATGTCATATCTTTTAAATGAAAATGAAGCTTCAGTTCCTCCTCAATTTGCAGCTTTCGCGGGACCTCAGATTGATGTTTCACAATCAGATATCCGTCCGATGGCCAGACAGGAACTTAAATTATTAGCAATTCAGGTTAGATCTGCTTTACCTAAATATTCAAATCCAGTGCTGAAAGCCCATCTTGAAGATGTTCTTGTACGAATCGAAGAAGCTTTGGATCCAAAAAAATAAAGTCACAATTTACATTTGAAGCCCCGGAAAATAATTTCCGGGGCTTTTTATTTTATGAGTTTTGGTAACTTAGAGGACTTGTTTATTACTATGAAAATTTTAATTTATCCTACATTGTTTCTCTTGTTTCTTAACGGCAAAATTTTTGCCCAATCTGACTCTCTGGTTGTATCAAGAGCCAATTGGAAAAAAGAGAAAATAGCAAATGGGGTGCTTTTAAAAACTTTTTGCTTTAATAAATCGCTCTTTAATTCTAACCAAAATGTAAGTGTGCTGGAAATAAAGCAAAAAAATAGCTTGCTCTTTGACTTAGGTTATGATCCCAAAATACTTATAAAAACCAGTGATTTTGGTAAACAAAACAATGCCCTAGCAGCATTAAACGGTACATTTTTTGATATTGCCAATGGTGGGTCAGTAGATTATATCCGGGCGGATGGAGTTCTGATCCATGAAAACCGGCTCGGAAAAAGCGGGAATAGGGCAATACATCAGAAATCTGCCCTGGTGTTTGATAAAGGAAAATTAAAAATTGCAAAATGGAACGGTAGCCCTGACTGGGAAGAATCACTCATAGCAGAAGATGTTATGGTAAGCGGTCCACTTCTGATATTGAATCAGACAGTTGAAAAATTAGATACAGCAAATACATTCAATAAAACCAGACATCCACGAAGCGCCGTGGCACTAACAAAAAACAATCGGGTTCTATTGATTACAGTGGACGGCCGGAATGAAAACTCTGCCGGAATGAACCTCTTCGAACTAACAAAATTAATACGCTGGTTGCATGCATCAGATGCAATCAATTTAGATGGTGGCGGTTCAACAACCTTATGGATAAATAATTACAAAGGTAACGGGGTTGTCAATTTCCCAACTGATAACAAGAAGTGGGATCACGAAGGTGAGCGAAAGGTTGCTAATGTTGTGCTTCTAAAGAAAAAGTAAATTGGATTTGGTCACATATCTGTTAATAATGACTCCCTGCTAAACAATTAAATCAATTATATTTAATTTGGGTAAACCCACATAAAAAACCTAATGGAAGATTAAGTATGAATAAGGCGGATGATAATTATGTTTATCTCATTAATAAAATTGACGGTTTTATACGAAAGTATTATCTAAATAAAGTCGTAAAGGGCTCTATATTTTTAGCTTCATCTTTACTTGCCGCCTATTTAATTATAACATTCGCTGAGTATTGGGGGCATTTCGATCCTACAGTAAGAAGTGTTCTGTTTTATGCCTTTATTTTGGGTAATTCCTTCGCTTTAGCAGCATACATCATTCATCCCCTTCTAGCTTATTTCAAACTTGGATCTATAATCAGCTATGAACAGGCATCCTCAATAATTGGAAAGCATTTTATACCTATAAAAGACAAATTGTTAAATACCTTACAATTAAAGAGGCTTTCAGGACTTAACCCTGAACAGCGAAACCTAATTGACGCAAGCATTAATCAAAAAATTGCCGAACTAAGACCTGTTCCGTTTACCTCCGCAATTCATATCAATGAAAACACAAAATATTTAAAATATATCTTAATACCATTAGCAATCATTGTAATTGTATTTTTTGCAGCACCTTCTATTCTTAGTGAAAGCACCGAACGCCTGATCAATCACAATAAACAATTTGTGAAAATGGCTCCATTTAGCTTTGAGATTCTTAATGAACAGCTTTCTGTTGTACAGGGTGATGATTTTACCTTATTAGTTAAATTAGTTGGTAATGAAATTCCTGCTGACATTTACCTGGAAGACGGAGCAAATACCTTTAAGCTAGATAAAGAAAATATTATCAGTTTTAAACACATCTTCAGAAACTTACAGAAAAACAAAAAAATAATATTGAAGGCTGGTGAATTCCGATCAGAAGATTACATAATAGAAGTAAAGGCTAAACCTACCCTCTTAGATTTTGATGTGCTGATTGAATACCCTCAATACCTCAAAAAAAACAATGAGAAGCTAGAAAATACTGGTGACCTAATTGTCCCAGAGGGTTCGGTTATCAACTGGAAATTCAGGGCAGAAAACTCTGATCAGATTAATGTGCAGTTGAACAAGAAAAGCTTTTTATTAAATCAAACTCAAGAAAATGAATTTAATTTTAGTTATAGAGCATTAAAGAACTTTTCATACAGCATTAAACCGATTAATTCTGATATAAGGGCGATAGAAAGTGTTTCTTATGAATTAAGAATAATTCCGGACCTGCTTCCGGTAATTAATGTGAACCAAAAGACAGATTCACTTAATTCCAAGTTACTTTATTTTGTTGGACAAGCCAATGATGATCACGGTTTTTCAAAACTAAACTTCAACTACAAAATCCTTTCTGAAAAATCAGAAACTGTAGAAAAAGAAGAAATTATATCAGTAAAGTTTGATAAATATAGTCTTCAGAGTAATTTTTTCTACTCATGGAATGTAAACCAAATAGCGGCAAAACCGGGAGAGGAAATTGAGTATTATTTTGAGGTATTCGATAATGATGGCGTTAATGGTCCAAAATCTGTTAAATCATCAATTAAAACCTTGAAGCTGCCTTCTGAAATAGATTTAGAGCGTAAGTTAGAAGCAAACTCTTTCCAGATTAAGAAAAAAATGGTAGAGGCTATTAAAAAGTCCGCTCAGTTAGAGAAGGAAACTAAAAAATTAAATCAGGAATTATTGAACAAAAAGAATCTTTCATTTGAAGAAAGGAAACAGATTCAAAACCTCCTGAATAAGCAAAAGGAAATTGATGAATTAGTAAAAGAAATTCAAAAAGTTAACAAGCAAAATTTAACTGAACAACAGGAAGAAAACGAACAAATACTTGAAAAACAGAAACAGATTGAGGAACTTTTCAATAATGTTCTGGATGAGAAGACTCGTGAACTATTGAATAATATAGAAAAGCTCCTGGAAAAAAATAATAAAAATCTAACTCAGGAAGAATTATCCAAAATGCAGATGGATAATAAATCGCTTCAAAAAGAACTTGACCGTATTTTAGAACTTTACAAACAGCTTGAGTTTGATCAAAAATTAACTAGTACGATAGAAAAACTTAATGAGCTTGCCAGTGATCAGGAAAACCTTAGTAAAAAATCACAAAATATAAAGTCGGAGCTTGGAGAACTGAAAGAAGAACAAAAAAAGCTGCAGAAAAATTTTGAAGAACTGAAAGAAGAGCTCAGTGAACTTGAACAAAAAAATGAAGAACTTGAACAAAAAAATGATTTCCAAGATCAGCAGGAGGCTAAAAAGGAAATAGATAAGGAGCAAAAAAACAGCGCAGATAACCTCGATAAAAAGGATCAAAAGAAAGCAGCGGAAAACCAAAAGAAAGCAGCGGCAGAAATAAAAAAGCTTAGCAAAGATCTTCAGAGCATGCAGCAGGAATCTGAAGAAAAGGAAAGTGAAGTCAATGCAAAAAGTCTAAGGAAAATACTTGATAACCTAATTATCAGCTCTTTTGATCAGGAGAAAACTATGCAAGTAGTAAGACAGATTAACAGTAATGATCCAAACTATATTATCCAGAGTCAAAAACAAAAAGAAATTCAGATCAATCTAAAAATGATTGAAGATAGCCTATATTCTCTCAGTAAGAAGGTTCCACAAATTCAATCAGTTGTAAACAAAGAAATTCAGGCTATAAATTTAAATATTGGAAAAGCCATTGAAAGTCTGGGCGAGCGCCGTACTGCTGAAGCAAACCGCAACCAGCAATTCGCCATGACCTCTATTAATAATCTTGCCTTAATGTTAAATGAAGCATTAGAACAATTAGAACGGGCCCAGCAGAGTGGGAAAGCAGGAGGAAAGGGTAAACAAAAGAAAAATCTTTCCCAGCTCAGCAAAATGCAGGAGCAATTAAATAATAACATGCAAAAAGCCAGAGAAGATATGCTAAAGCAGGGTCAGCAGAAAGGCGGACAACAAGGGAAAAATGGTCGGGAAATGAGTGAACAATTGACTAGAATGGCCCGTGAACAACAAATGATCAGACAAGCCATGCAGGAGATCAATAAAATGGAAAATAAGGATGGAAAGGGTTCATTTGGAAATCTGGACAAACTAATGAAAGAGATGGAACAAACTGAAACAGATCTCGTTAACAAGCGAATACAGCAAGAAACACTAAACAGGCAACAGGAAATTCTAAGTAAATTACTCGATGCAGAAAAAGCAGATCGGGAACGTGAAGAAGATCAAAAAAGAGAAAGTAACGAAGGAATTACCCCTCCAAATACCAACTCATTCATCTTTCAGGAATTCCAAAAAATTAAGCAAAAAGAAATAGATTTGCTAAAAACCATGACCCCATCATTAAATTCATATTATAAAATAAAAGTGAGGGATTATTTTAAATATTTAAATTCGGAAGATAAATGAGTAAGCAGACAGAATTTTTAGATAAGACCTCGTTGTATACGCTTCAATTACCTTCCAGAATTGATAGCATCAGCGTCGTTGAAAATTTCATAGATGAGCTAAGTGCTAAATATGGTTTTAATGATGAGCTTTATGCAAATGTACTTACTTGCATTAGTGAGGCTGTGATTAATGCAATTATTCATGGAAATCGCGAAAGTTCAGATAAAAAGGTGTACCTAAACGTGGAGTTAATAGAAGATAAACGACTTATTTTTTCAATATCCGATGAAGGTGACGGTTTTGATTTTAATAACCTTCCGGATCCTACCTCACCAGAAAACATTGAAAATTTAACAGGGAGAGGGGTGTTCATCATTAAAAAGCTTGCCGATCAGTGTATCTTCAATTCGAAAGGAAATGATCTTGAACTTCATTTTAAAATTTAATGGGCCAAATTCCTATTAATTTCTTTAACGAAGATATATCCTTTACGTTAAAGCGAAAAGGATTGCTAAGAAAATGGATCAGAAACACAGTTATTTCAGAAAATCATCGGCTAAAGCTGTTAAATTTTATTTTCTGCAGCGATGCATACCTACTCAATATCAATAAACAATATCTGAAACATGATACCTATACCGATATTATCACCTTCGATAACAGCGATGCTGATCTGGAGATAGCTGGAGATATTTTCATTAGTGTTGAAAGGGTTAAGGACAATGCAAAAGAACTTGACCATGATGATACGGAGGAGCTCCACAGAGTCATGATCCATGGAACCCTGCACCTTCTAGGATATTCTGATAAAAATAAGTGTGCAAAAGCACAAATGACAGATAAAGAAGATCTCTATCTGTCAAAAAGAGCCATTTAGATTAATGCATTGGAACTTCAATGATTAAAAGTCTGGTATTTTCAATAAAATTAAATTCCAGTGTTTTTGATTCAGAAACTCCTATCGCATCACGAGCATTTAAAAAATTTCCGTCTATTTCTGTCTGTCCGTCTATTACAAAAACATATGCGCCGTTTCCCGGATGTTGAATGTTGTAATAAGTACTTTTACCACTATCGAAAGCTCCCAAACTAAAGAATGCATCCTGATTAATCCACATGGTGCTCTCTCCCAAATTTGGTGAAACAAGTGTTAAAAACGAATTGTTTACTTTTTCAAGATCGTAAGTCATCTGATCGTAACGAGGCTGAATATTTCTTTCCTTTGGAAAAACCCAGATTTGCAACAAATTTACTTCTTCTGTTGAAGAGCCATTAAATTCTGAATGCCGGATACCACTTCCTGCAGACATAACCTGAACTTCACCATAACTGATATTTCCTTCAGAACCTAGACTGTCTTTGTGGGCAAGTACTCCCTTTAATGGAATGGTGACAATTTCCATATTATCATGACCATGAGCACCGAATCCCATGCCGGGTGCAACAATATCATCATTTAGTACTCTTAACAAACCAAAATGAACCTTTGAGGGGTCATGATATTGGGCAAAACTAAATGAGTGAGCAGCCTTTAACCAGCCATGATCCTGAATTCCACGATCTGCTGCGCGATGAATAATCTTTTTCATGTTTTTGATTTATAATTATATGTTTAAACATACAATATTAATTCCAAACTAACTTATGCGTACATTTGCTAACTAATAAGACAAATCAATGCCATATCAAGTCATTTTAGTAGGGGCAAGCGGACTTATTGGCAGTAATTTACTCTCTCTGCTAATAGAATCCGATGAAATATCCCGGATATTGCTGCTAGTTAGAAAACCACTAAAAGTCTCTGATCATAAAGTTCAGGAATTGATCGTTAACTTTGATGAATTAGAGAAAATTAGTTCAGAAATCATGGGCGATATTATTTATAGTTGTCTTGGTACTACTAAAGCAGCAAACCCAGATAAAGACCAATATAGAAAAATAGATCTTGAGTATCCACTTAAATTAGCTGAAATAGGTGTAAAGAACGGTATTTCACAATTTCATTTGGTATCATCTCTTTGCGCAAATCATACGGCATCTAATTCATATCTTAAATTAAAAGGAGAATTAGAAAAAGAATTAAAACAAGCTTCAATAATATCTTTGCATATCTACCAACCATCGCTTTTAACAGGAGATCGCAGGGAGTCGCGCACATTGGAAAAATTAGCTACCTCTGCCTTTAAGTTAATAGACCCGCTTCTAATTGGCCCATTAATAAAATATCGAAGCATTAAGGCAGAGACTGTTGCGCAGGCTATGCTAAATCAATCAATAAAAAATATTCAGGGTACTTTTACATATCCTTCCATTAAAATACAAGAACTAGCGTGAGCATTTTATCCACAGAACAATTAGGACATTCATTTAACGATAACTGGTTATTTAAGGACCTCTATTTAGGTTTAAATAAAGGAGACCGGGTGGCACTGGTAGGAATTAATGGAACAGGAAAATCAACTTTACTACGGATACTTTCGGGTGTTTTACAAGCAAGTTTAGGTAAGGTTGTAACTGAGCGCGATCTCAGGATTGGTTACCTCGAACAGGATCCGCAATTTAGCAATCAGGAAACAATAAGCGACTTTATTTATTCTATAGGAAATGAACGCCAGCAACTAATTCGTCATTACGAAGAAGCTGTTAATAAGGAGGTTCACGATGAAAAGTTATTGAATAAACTGATGGATGAATTAAGTAATGCCAATGCCTGGGAGTACGAATACGAGATAAAAACAATCCTCGGCAGAATGGGAATTCAACAACTCGAACAAAAGATTGTTACGCTTTCGGGTGGACAAAAGAAGCGTTTGGCGCTCGCTAAACTTCTAATAGATGATCCTGATGTTTATATACTTGATGAACCTACCAACCATTTGGATATAGAAACTATAGAATGGCTTGAAAGCTATATGACAACTGGGCAGAAAACTATACTTCTGGTTACGCACGATAGATACTTTCTGGATAATGTGTCTACCCGAATTATAGAACTTGACCGGGGTAAAATTCAAAGTTTTAACGGTAATTACAGTTACTATTTAGAAAAGAAAGCTGAACAAAGTGCAGCAGAAGATGCTACTTTCAGCAAAAATACAAATTTGCTTAAGAAAGAGCTGGAGTGGATGCGTCGCCAGCCGAAAGCCAGAACCACTAAGTCAAAATCTAGAATTGACTCCTATTATGAACTAGAGGAAAAAACCAAGGGTAGAAATATAAAATCATCTCTTGAACTAAGCGTGAACGTATCCAGACAAGGGAATAAAATTCTTGAACTAGACCATGTATGTAAATCATTTAATGACAAATCAATAATTGAAGATTTTAGCTATACCTTCAAAAAGGGTGACAGAATTGGTGTGGCAGGAAAAAATGGGACTGGAAAATCAACGCTGCTTAACATTATAACAGGAGCATTAAAGCCAGATAGCGGTAAAGTTAATGTCGGTGAAACAACAGTATTTGGCTATTACAGACAAGGCGGACTCGAATTTAAGGATGACGAGCGCGTAATTGACGTGGTCAAAAATATTGCAGAATATATCACTATGGCAGATGGGAAAAACCTAACTGCCAGTCAGGTGTTAACACACTTCCTGTTTCCGCCAGCCAAACAATACGGTATGGTAAATAAATTAAGCGGAGGTGAAAAGAAGAGACTTCAGCTTATGCGTGTGTTGATGAGAAACCCCAATTACCTGATACTTGATGAACCAACAAACGATCTTGACATTGACACATTAAATGTGCTTGAAGATTTTCTGCTTAATTTTCCAGGAATTCTAATGCTGGTATCCCATGACAGGTATTTAATAGATCGCTTAACTGACCAGCTTTTTGTTTTTGAAAGAGATGGAAATGTACATATATATTCAGGCAATTACACTGATTACAGACTTGAACAGGAAGAACCGAAGAAACAAATTAAACCAGATACTAAAAACACAGCAAAAACAACCAGTTCTGATATCACAAAAAGAAAACTAAGTTTTAAAGAAGAGAAAGAACGATCAGAGCTTGAAATTAATATAAAAAAACTTGAGGAACAAGCAGAGCTCCTCACAGCTGAACTAAACTCCGGCATAACAGATCACAATAAACTAACCTTAATTGCAATTAGTATAAAAGAGATCAAGGATTTGATAGAAGAACAGACATTTCGCTGGCTAGAATTATCAGAATAAAATGAATATGATCCTGTCCGAGTTATTTGCATCAGCAAGTGCCAGTATTTTAATCACGGCTTTTAATTTTAATAGGAAGAAAATAATGTCTACTGAAAGCAAACGGTACAGGTCTTTAAATTTTACAGGATTAGCACTATGTGGTTATTCAACCTGTATAATTCGATTATATCCTTTTGTCTTTCTTAATTGTGTTTGGGCAAATGCCGACAAATTTTCTCTTTTTAAGCATGTTCCACGTGGAACAATTATTAAATAGTAATGATTATTTTTACACAGCAAATTGTTCCACGTGGAACATTACAAAGAGATGTTTGATAATTACGATATAATAGTAGTAGGAGCAGGTCATGCAGGTTGTGAAGCTGCGGCGGCGGCAGCTAACCTTGGTTCAAAGGTGCTATTAATAACCATGAACATGGAAACTATAGCACAAATGAGTTGTAATCCCGCAATGGGCGGTGTGGCAAAAGGTCAAATAGTGCGCGAGATTGACGCAATGGGTGGCTATTCGGGAATAATAACAGATAAAACAACGCTACAATTCCGTATGCTAAATAGTTCGAAAGGCCCCGCAATGTGGAGCCCAAGAGCACAAACAGACCGAAAAAGGTTCGCCGAGGAATGGCGATTGGCATTGGAGAGAACAACGAATGTGGATTTCTGGCAGGATACGGTTAGTTCATTAATAATCGAAAATAATAACGTTTGTGGGGTAAACACCACATTAGGTTTAAGAATAAAAGCAAGCGCAGTGATACTCACCAATGGCACATTCCTTAATGGTATAATCCATGTTGGCGAAAAAAAGTTTGGTGGAGGCAGAACAGGAGAGAAATCAGCAACAGGCATAACAGAACAGCTTGTCGATCTAGGGTTTGATGCTGGGCGAATGAAAACAGGAACACCGCCACGTGTAGATGGTCGATCCTTAGACTATTCAAAAATGGAAGAACAGTGGGGAGATAGTCAAGGCAATCAGTTCTCCTTTACAGATGTTAAATTACCCAAAGAACAAAAATGCTGCTGGATTACATATACGAATACTGATGTACATGAAACACTAAAAGAGGGATTTGAAAAATCTCCAATGTTTAGCGGAAGAATAAAAGGATTAGGACCACGGTATTGTCCTTCAATAGAAGATAAGATAAATAGATTTGCTGAACGTGATAGGCATCAAATATTCGTTGAACCAGAAGGGTGGAACACAGTAGAAATTTACGTCAATGGATTTTCCACATCATTACCAGAGGATGTACAATACCGCGCTTTAACAAAGATACCTGGTTTTGAAAAAGCTAAAATGTTCCGACCCGGCTACGCAATCGAATATGATTATTTTCCACCTACACAACTTGGTTTAACACTTGAGACAAAGAAAATAAAGAGTCTCTATTTCGCTGGCCAAATCAACGGAACGACAGGATACGAGGAAGCGGCTTGCCAAGGTTTTATAGCTGGCGTGAATGCACATCTTAAAATCAATAATGCAGAAGAGTTGATCTTAAAAAGATCAGAATCATACATCGGTGTATTAATAGACGATTTGGTTACAAAAGGAACGGATGAACCCTATAGAATGTTTACCTCAAGAGCGGAGCATAGATTGTTGTTGCGCCAGGATAATGCAGATATACGGTTAACTCCAATCGGGCATAAATTAGGTTTGATTCCAATTGAAAGACTTGAAAAAGTTAATAGGAAAATAGAAAACGCGGACCGAATTGTAAATTATTTAAAAAATACTTCTATCTCCCCAGATTCAATTAATGAAATATTAGACAAACAAGATACACCGAGGATTTCACAAAACGTAAAGATGTTTCAGTTGATAACAAGACCACAAATCAGATTTAATGATATAAAAAAAGCAGATGATAAATTCAATGAGTTAATAAATCAATTTGATAGGGAAACAGTTGAGCAGGCAGAAATAAAAATTAAATATGAAAGCTACTTTGAAAAAGAATTAGAGATAGTCGATAAAATGAAGCGACTAGAAAATCATGCCATAAACCCTGAGTTTGATTATCTTGATCTAGTTTCTTTATCCAAGGAGGCGAGAGAAAAATTAATTAAAATAAAACCAAGAACTCTGGGTCAGGCGGCGCGCATTTCGGGCGTATCGCCATCTGATATTTCGGTTTTGATGGTTCATATGGCTAAATAAACATTAAACCCTTGATTATCAATTATTTAATATAACATAAATTCGGCTTTATATAAAAGCATACACGGCACTTTTTCGACTCAGTTAATATAAGTTATCCATAAAAACAGAAGATCGCCTATAAAGCATATAAATGGCAAATAAAATCAAAAGACTAACTTTTATAAATTCAATGGGACTAATTTGGCTGCTTACACTAGTATCGGGCTGCGCAAGTATGCAATCACCAACCGGCGGGCCAAAAGACACAATACCTCCAATAGTAATTAAAGAAAACCCGAAGAATTTATCAAAGAATTTAACTGCGCAAAAAATTGAGATAGAATTTTCTGAATTTGTAAAGCTAAGTAATGAATACACAGAAGTAAGCATATCACCCGCAATGGACTTACCTCCAGAGTTCAGGGTAAAAAAAGAAAATTTGCAGATAGAATTAAAACAACAGCTGGAAGCGA
>CAMCTU010000074.1 GCA_945878525.1 Sphingobacterium thalpophilum | reverse complement strand
TGCTTACTAGAAAAATAAAAAAATAATAATACTTTTCTTGGCTGTGAAATTTATGTGGAATTAATTTTGAACCTAAATTTATTGTAAATTGTCAGTCAATAAGAGAACCTCTTTTCAATTCTCAAGTATTGTATAGCTTAACAAGGTACCGATAAAAGAACAAGATTTAAGCAAATTTTTTGTGCCATATTCCTTGATGTGTGGTTTAAACCTAGATAATTACGTTAATGAAACTCAATATGAAATCTAAAAGAAATAATACCCGCAGAGACTTTATTAAACAATCAGTGATTTCCGCTGCCGGTTTAACGATCATTCCTGGATTCGTTTTTGGAGAGGATGGGATCCCATCTATCACAAGCGAAACAGCCCAAATAATTTCAGGAGGTCAGACAGGAATAAAAACTGTCGCTTTTATAGCTAATATCTATTTTAAAATTTCTCACGCTGACGTAATTGGGACAAAACTTTTCCTCGGGATACCAACGGATGAAGGCATGGTCACTCCACAAGTAAAAATTGTGTCAGTATGGATCGACCAAATTGATGACAATGAATGGGTAGGCCATGATGATGCCACCGACATTGGTGTTCGGATTGCACAAATGAATGGGGCAACAATCTATCCAACAATCGCAGAGGCCTTAACACTTGGAGGCGATCAACTGGCTGTAGATGCTGTTATTTACATTGGCGAACACGGTGAATACCAAAATAACCGGCTTGGAGTAAAAATGTATCCACGAATGAATTATTTAGAACAGATTTTCAGAGTGTTTGATGCATCCAAAAAATCGGTTCCGGTTTATACAGACAAGGCTTTGGCCTATAGTTGGCTGGATAGTAAATGGATTTATGATAGATCTAAAGAATTAAACGTCCCAATGATGGCCGGCTCATCACTCCCATACTGCTGGCGGGACTCCGATCTTGAACATCCTATCGGGACTAAAATTACCGAAGCTGTAGCGATAGGATACGGTTCGCTTGAATCTTATGGTTTCCATGTTGCAGAAATTCTTCAGTGCATGCTAGAGCGCCGGGCTGGTGGGGAAACAGGCATTGCAAGTATCCTTGGCTTAGGAGGCGATGATGTGTGGACTGCAATAGATTCGGGGAAAATCTCTCAGAAATTGGTAGATACTGCCTGCAATAAAATTAAAAATAAAGCTTCAGGTTCGATGCGCGATTTGGTTAAAATGCCATATGCATTAATAGTTCAATACATTGATGGAACTAAGGGAGCAATTTTATTGCTAGGTGAGTACGTTAAGTCTGGCTGGGCTTATGCTGCCAATGCAGATAGCAAAACCGTAGCTACGGAATTTGTACTTAGCTCTGCTCCGGCTTATTCTCATTTCAGTTATTTAACACTTAATATTCAAAAATTCCTTGTAACAGGCAAGCCAACGGCAGCTATTGAACGTACTTTATTAACCAGCGGACTTATTGACATAGGAATCCGATCACTTGCAGAAGGGAAACTAAAAAAGACACCATTTTTGAATTTTAAATATTCTGCGGAAGGATTTGAGAGTATCCGACCGAAAAATCCACGACCAGTCGGACAGAGTATAGGCCCATGGCCTCCAAAAGGATATGAGTTTACGCTTCGTGATCCTCTAAAGATAAAATAAAACCCTCTGGCATTGCCGAAATGATCGGATCTAAGCTTTTACTTGGCATCCGTTCGGATGATGACATAATGGATCTTCAGGTAAAAAAGTGCCTTTAGAGATACAACGATTGGTATCTAGGGTATATTAACCTCATACTCAAAACTACATGAATGGCAACTAATTACTGCTTAAAAATAAGACTCATACATTCTCTGGAAAACATTTAAACCAGTCAATTCAGAAAAAGATATAGAAGAGCAGCCAGCCCAGCCCCAATCATAGGCCCCAGAACCGGTATCCACGAGTACGACCAGTCGCTGTTTCCCTTACCGGCTACCGGAAGTATAGCATGCATTATCCTTGGCCCGAGATCACGAACCGGGTTAATTGCATATCCGGTTGTCCCTCCCAGAGAAAGTCCGATAGCCCAAACAATGAACATTACTGGTATTGCTCCCAAGGATCCAAGGCCTACAGGTGTTTTAGAATCTACAATTTCTGCGCTGGTAATATGAAATATCACAAATAAGAGGACAAATGACCCTATAATTTCGCTTGTTAGATTTGAAAAGGTATTTCTTATTGCCGGCCCGGTACAAAATGCTGCAAGCTTTAATCCTATATCATCAGTTACTGCAAAATGATCTTTATACTTGAACCAAGCCAGAGAAGAACCAAGCATTGCTCCCAACATCTGAGCCAACATGTAGACCGGAACCTGTGCCCATTCAAACTTCCCTGCGATGGCAAGCGCGAAGGTAACTGCAGGATTAAGATGTGCACCGCTGTAAGGAGCCGATACAACTACCCCCAAAAAAACAGCTAATGCCCAGGCTGTGGTGATTACAATCAATCCTCCACCGTTTCCTTTAGTTCCTGTTAAAACAACGTTGGCAACAACTCCGTTACCCAATAAAATTACAAGTGCAGTCCCTATAAATTCTGCTGTAAAAGGTGCCATAATCTAAAATTTACTTTAAAAGGTTTACATTAGCTTTTGCAGCTCTCACAGCCCTGTTCCAACCATCAACAAGATCATCATAATTTTCGATATCCTCCGGTTCAAAATTCCGTTCAACCTGCCATTGTTCTGAAATTTCATCAACGCTCGACCAAAAACCTGTTGCAAGTCCGGCAAGATAGGCTGCCCCTAGCGCAGTAACCTCTGTCACCTTTGGCCTGATAACCCTGCATTTCATAACATCAGCCTGAAACTGCATTAATAAATTATTTGCAGTAGCACCCCCATCTACGCGCAACTCACTGATTGGGGTACCGGCATCTGCTTCCATTGCCTTCAATACATCCATTGTTTGAAAAGCAATACTTTCAAGGGCAGCCCGTGCAAAATGACACGAATTTGTACCACGGGTAATGCCTGTAATTGTTCCCCTAGCATGCTGATCCCAATGCGGGGCTCCTAATCCGGCAAATGCAGGAACCATATAAACACCACCTGTGTCGGTCACTTTTGCGGCCAGATCCTCAACTTCTCCTGATGTTTTAATTAGTCCTAACTCGTCTCTCAACCATTGAACCACAGCTCCTCCGATAAAAATCCCTCCTTCCATAGCATAGGTCACTTCTCCATTGATCTTCCAGGCAATTGTTGTAAGCAGATTATTTGAGGATATTCTTGGCTGTTTACCTATGTTCATAAGCATAAAGCATCCGGTTCCATAGGTATTTTTTACCATACCAACTTTGGTACACATTTGTCCGAAAAGTGCTGCCTGCTGATCACCGGCGATTCCCGCAATTGGAATTTTGGCCGCAAGAATATCTCCTGCAGTTTCACAAAACACTTCGCTGGATGATTTTACCTGTGGTAACATTAGCTCTGGAATATCAAATATTGCAAGCAATTCTCTATCCCATTCAAGGGTGTTTATATTAAAAAGCATGGTTCGGGAGGCATTACTCACATCAGTAACATGGCATTTACCTCCTGACAATTTCCAAATCAACCAGCTATCTACTGTTCCAAAAAGGAGTTTTCCCTGTAAAGCCCTTGATCTGGCTCCTTTTACATTTTCAAGAATCCACCTTACTTTAGTTGCAGAAAAGTATGAATCAATGATCAGACCAGTCTTCTTCTGGATTTTAATGCCATGTTCCTTCCGAATGGAATCACAATAATCTGAAGTTCTACGATCCTGCCAAACAATTGCATTATAAACCGGCAGCCCGGTTTCCTTATCCCAAACTATGGTTGTTTCTCTTTGGTTAGTAATTCCGATAGCATGAATATCCCTTGGATTCAGTCCCGCTTTAACGATGGCCTCTGTAGCTACAGCAACCTGTGTGGACCAAATCTCTATCGAATCATGTTCCACCCACCCTGGTTTGGGATAGATTTGCTCAAATTCCTTTTGTGAAACAGCAACTATTCCGCCCAAACGATTAAATATAATAGCTCTGGAACTTGTTGTTCCCTGATCGAGTGATAAAATATAATCTGGCATATTGATGTTAAATTATTCTAAAGGATATCTCTGGCTTGATTAAATATCAGAAAAATATGTAATATTACGATAATATTTACCATTTAAGAGGTGAAGCGGCTTACGAAAATATTTAATTAGCATAAATTTTATTGATTTTTAATTGAAATAAACCCGATCGATAATGGACTCATTTTTCATCCTAAAATCTTAGCATAAAATCATGAATATAGGAATAATCGGTCTTGGGGATATGGGATGTATCTATGCTAAATCTTTTGCCAGGGCAGGACACAGGGTTTATGGATGTGACCTTCCATTTCGCAGAGAGATCCTGGAAACTGAATTAAGTCCCTACGGAATCGAAATTCTGGATGATGGTAAAGCGGTATCGAGAATTTCTGATGTTATAATTTACTCTGTTGAGGCCGAAAGAATAGCTGAAGTCCTGAGCTTGTATGGTTCATACACAAAATACGGTGCAATTGTGGCAGGACAAACATCAGTTAAACATCCGGAAATAGAAGCATTTGAAAAATATCTTCCCAAAGATGCTCATATTATTACCTGCCATTCCCTGCATGGTCCTGGATTTGATCCAAAGGGCCAAAAGATGATCGTTATTCCACACAGAACCAGCAAAGAGGCATACCAGCGAATGACAGATCTTTTATCTGCATTGGGTTCTGTTTTAGTAGAGATAGCTGATTTTCATGAGCATGATAAAATTGTAGCTGATACGCAGGCGGTAACACATATGGGTTTCGAAAGTATGGGAACTGCCTGGAAAGAAGCCGGTTTCTTCCCCTGGGAAAACGCTTCCTACCTTGGCGGTATCGACAATGTTAAAATTCTGATTACACTGAGGATATTTAGTTACAAGGCACATATTTACGGCGGACTTGCAATTCTAAATCCCTATGCAAGACATCAGATCAAACGTTATGCCATTTCAGAATCCGAGTTATTCAAACTCATGATAAAAGAGGAGGAATCATCCTTACGAAAACGCTTATATCAGGCCAGAGACTTTATTTTTGGTCAGGATCATCAACGGGTAATGTTGGATGAAAAAGTAATGCAGGAATTCTCCTTATCTGCTGGATCAGAAAGCCGAAAACCCAACTCCCATCTCAGTCTGCTTAGCATGGTTGATGCATGGTACCATCTTGGAATAAACCCCTACGACAACCTGATTTGTCAGACTCCCCCATTCAGATTACGATTGGGCATTGCTGAATACCTTTTCAAAAACGAAGAATTACTCGAAGAGTCTATCAATACCGCATTATTTGATAAAACCATTAGGGGCGATGATTTGGAATTCCATTCAGCAGTTAGAGAATGGTCTTCCCTAATAGTTTATGGTGATATGGAAGGTTATAAACAACATTTTGATCAGGTGAAAACATTCTTTGCCGGAAGATTAGATCAGGGAAGAGCCCAAAGTGCTGAACTGATCAGAAAACTTGAAATGGAATAGTAATGATTTCTTAAGTTATCTAATTAACCTCATCTTGATTCAAGGTAAGATAAAAGATAGGGTAAAAATTAAACAGGTAAGGCTCTGGAGTACAATGATTAAATTATTGAAACCAATACCTGCGTACTATAGGTTTATTCAGCCCTTTCCTTCGGAGTAGTTCCGGCTTAAAATTGTGTTCCTTATCAAATTTTCAAGAGCCGGAAGCTACCACCTGCGGCATGACTCTTGATACTTGACTCTTGATACTTGGTTCTTGATACTCAATACAAACCACTCACCTCAATATCGTCACCGCACCGGAAATAGCTTTCCGTCCCTTAGTTTTGGGGTCAATAATATAATAATAGGTGCCTATCGGTAAATCTATTCCATTAAATTGCCCGTTCCATGGTACAGAATATCCTTTGTTGCTCTGATAGACTATCCCCCCATACCTGCTGAAAACCTTAACAGTGGCATTGACATAGCTCTCAAGGTATTTTACATTCCAAAGATCATTTATCCCATCATTATTAGGACTGAATCCGTTGGGTACTTCAGGCTGTTTCAATACCTTAATCCGGATATTATCCATCGCGACACAAGCCTGATCGGAAGTAACCGTTAATGTGTAGATAATATCCTCTGTTGGGCTAGCCACCGGATCTGGTATATCATCACGGCTTAAACCGGTAGAAGGTAACCATTTATAGCTGACATTACTACCACTTGCTGTCGCATTTAGTCTAGTTTCACCTCCTTCAAGAATCAATGTATCTCTGCCGGCATTTACCAAAGGCGTTGGCATTACTGTGATGGTTCTTGTTAGTGAGTCTGCACAACCGTTAGGTGCCGTAAAGACAAACTTCAGGGTATGTGTTCCGACCCCCGCCTGACCAGGGTTGAAAATACCTGTAGAGGATACTCCCGTACCTGAAAAAGTACCGGTTCCAATCTGCCCGGATATTTCATTTGCCTGAGTGATAAGAAAAGGAGCGACTTCCTGACAAACATTGGTAAGGGCAGTAAAACTTACAGTAGGAGCCGCCAGCAGTGTAATGGTCTGAATTTCTTCATCTGCGCAGCTTCCTCCTGAATATGCAAGCATTCTCACTTTGATTAGCTTAATACCCGGAGAACTGAAAACAGGGTATGAAAAACGATATTCCTCGCCGGGCAGGGGATTCTCATCCACAATTTTAGTTCCTGGAGCATTGTTATAATCAAAAAACCACTCTACTTTTCCTACCACTCCAAAATCAACGGTAGATGTGTTGCGAAAGACAACCTCCCTATTACTGCATAAGCTTGAAGGGTTTAAAATTTCGAAACCTGCAATGGGGGTTGCACCATTAACAGTGAATGTTTTAACAATTGTAGTGACACACCCAGCTTTGGAAGTAACAGTAAGCGTTACCTGGTAATTCCCTGCCAAGGTATACCTGTGAGTAGGGTTTTTTAAAGTTGAAGTATTGGTACCCGGAACCGCTGCAGCATTCCCAAAATCCCATAGGTAGCTCAGCTCAGAACCATCTGAAATTTTCGTAGAATCGGTAAACTGAGCAAAGGAATCTTTGATACAAACTTCAGGGACGATAAAATTGACTATTGGAGATGGATTAATAAGAATAGATTTTTCAAAAAGCAGACTTTCGCAACCATTTTGATTTAGCACTTTAAGTTTGACAAGATAAGTTCCGCTGGATTTATAGGTATAACTAAATGGAATTGGAGAATCTTTATCCACCACCGGACTCTTATCTCCAAAATCCCAGAACCATTTTATGATCTTACCCTGTGAAGAAACCGACTGATCACTGAAAGTAAGTGTTTGATTTTCGCAGGCGGGTGAACCGGTCGTAAAATCTGCGACTGGAAGTGCATAAATTATAATATCCTTCGAAAAGACTTCTGAAGAACAGCCATTATCTCCCTCTACAATAAGTTTAACCTTGTAGGTTCCGCTCTTTTTGTAACTATGCGTAGGATGTTGCTTATCAGAAAATTCATTATCTCCAAAATCCCATTTCCAGCTGATGATTTTTTTACCGTTTGCAATACTGGTATCTCTAAAAGCAATTGAAGCATTGACACAGGTTTGGCTAAGCGCTGTAAATGAAGCTACGGGCGGATCAACTATTTCAAAATCAAAGCTTACAAGTTCACTGGCATCACAACCCGATGGAACAGGATTTTGACCGATAGCAGTAATCCTGTATTTACCCATTTTACCGTAAACCGGATCTGCTAATGGATAAACATAACTATAAACAGTTCTTCCATCAATTTGAGCAGTGGTAAATGCAGGATTAGAATCGGTATATGAACCTTTCCCATCATCTAAATTCCAAACTATGCTAGAAGATTGATATGGAAGCTTTAAAATGAATTTAGTTGTCGCATTTGAACAACCACTCGTAATTATCTTGGCCGATTTACCATTTGCAGAGATGTTTTGAAAGAGATTACGAACATCAGCTCCTGCCAGGTAAGCATAAGATTCCACAGGTCCATAACCATATGCGATGGCAACAAATCCACCGCTGGCTTTAATACGATGTTGGTCCTGGGAACTGGTAACATCAAGCACAGCATAAGAATATTCATTATCTATTTTTTTCAAATTAGTTACTGCAATATCATCAACGGTCAAATCGGATGCATCAGCGGTCTTGATGATGATATTAAGGTAATATTTCGAAATACTGGTTCTCACACCTGTAACACTGTTCAATTTAGAGAATACAGTGATGTCGCTTAAGGTCTGTTCAATCGGATTCAAAATTGTCATTTCCGGATCTCCAGGGTATACAGGATTTTGATTATTTGAAGTATTTGCCGAATTACAATTCTGTGCAGTTTGATATTGAGCGACGCCAATTGGTTTGTCTGCTTTAAGAATACTGGGATTATTGGTAAAATAAGTTATAATACTACCCTTTTTGTAAGGATTACTTAATGTTGTTCCAAAAGCAACGGTGTTACTGCCATTTACCGTAATATTCGTATTATCTTCTGAAACAATAATCCGGATTGCATCAATGTTGCCGTTTTCAGTGTTGAAAAAGGGTGCTGTAACAAAATTCCTTCCCCATGAAGATACCGGAAATAATTGCTGGTACAAGTTATCTCCTCCACTGGGAGTAGGTCTGCCGGGAAGGGAAACATTCGGATTTGTTCTTGTATTTCCATCTTCACAGAAAGCAGTCCATGTGCTCCCTGAAAACACTGCTATTGGTTTGCAATTACCCAATGTTCTTATCAAAGAGCCAGAAACATCATTTGCCGACTGATATTGGTAAATATCACCTTTGTTAAGTTTTTGAGTTATTTTAAAGGTCGTATTTGCCTGACGAGCACCATTAAAACTGCTGACAGTTGGTGTAATTTCTATCTCAGTATTATCTTCAACTGCAACAATTGTAAATTCTGATCTGGCAGTATTTTGTGTTACTCCAGCATTCTGATAAGAAAACGCGTAATATTCCCGTCCTAATGATCTGGTTGGAAGAATCAAACTTCCTCCTGTTCTTGCACTGTTTGAAATTATGGTATAAACTGAAATCGGACTTCCTGAGGTAATATTTATACCCTTTTTGGATTCGACCACATCAAAACTTGCAATGTGAACATCTATCACATTGGGATCAACAAAAACTGGAGTAATCACATTAGCAAGGATATTACCGGAAGCAATAACCTGACCATTCCCTTCAACTTTGTACGTTGTATTTATATCAGATGAAAGAAACAAGGTCATCCTGGATGACTTGCCATCGATATGGCCCGCATAAGCTACCCAAAAATCAGTCCCTTTGTTTGAATTACTCTGTGCGGATGCAGATAGGCTTAAACCAGCAAACAGGCTAAAAACAATTAATACTATTCCTGAGATATGTTTCAAAATTGTTTTAAAATTCTATGAAGATTATTAATCAAAAAAAAATCTGTTATTAAAACTACGTAAACTTTTGATGTGAAGTTAGACAATTAAAAATTCGGTTAGTTTAAAAATGAGATCAACAAAATGAATCTCCTTAATCAATCGGTATAAATTTGACCATAGAAGGCTTATCAATCTGCAATTTTTGACCTGTGGGACTTAACTTTCCTGTTTGCTGATCCCGCTTAAATACAAAAATCTCATTACTTGCCTTTCCGGTAGAAAGCAGCCAATTACCACTTGGGTCAATGTCAAAGGTACGTGAACTTCTGCCGAGTGAGGGCTGCCTGTCAACAAGACTTAACATACCTGTTTTCTGATTAATTGAAAAAATTGCTATTTTATTTAGAGTGCTTCTGTTGCTTGCATAAAGAAATTTGCAATCTGCAGAAACATGTATGTCTGCACCATGACCAGGACCTGTAAAACCTTCGGGTAACATAGAAACTGACTGGATCTGCGATAAATGACCCTTTTTATAACTGAAGGCATATACCATGGAGTTAATTTCTGTAACTAAATAGAGAAATTTTTTATTAGGGTGAAATTGAGATGTCTTGGGCCTGATCCCGGATCCAGAGTGACAAAAGGCTGTTTTGCTGGAGTCAATGCCTGAGGCCTGCTTTTTGCATGAAACCTGTAACTATTAAATTTATCAGTTCCTAAATCGGTCGTTAAAACAAATTTGTTATCTGGTGAAACCACTGCCGAGTGAACAAAAGGCTTTTTTCTTACAATACTACTTCCTTCATGCTTTATATCCTGAATATCAGCCCCAAGAGTACCATCAGCATTAACAGGTAAATCAGTGATTGACCCTCCCCCATAGTTTGCAGCAAAAACATACTTGCCTTTAGAATAAACTGAGATATAAGTAGGACCGCTACTGCCGGAAGATTGATTATTTAAAAAATTCAAATCACCTGTTTTAGAATTAAATGCGAATGAACTAATCTTACTACTTGCTCCCTCAGAAACAGCATAAATAAATTTCCTGTCTTTTGTCAGCGCGAAGTAAGAAGGGCACTCAATGATAGTTTTTGACTTATATTTCATCTCGCCACTCTGACTGTCAAATTCATAGATGTAAATGCCTTCACTTTTTCCCGGTGTAGTATAAGTACCAATCAATAAATGATATTTTGAAGTCTGAGCAATTGAGCCTTCCAGCCTTTCATCCTGAACATAGAGAAGGAACTGAGTGTTCCTTGAACAAAATTTTGCCCTTATTAGAACTCAGTTAAATCTTTATGTTCTTCGACCCTGAAGGGGTCGCATGTCTATAGAAAAACCATAAAGGTCTGATTCCGACCCTGAAGGGGTCGCATGTTTATAGAAAAATCCTAAAGGTCTGATTCCGACCCTGAAGGGGTCGCATGTCTATAGAAAAACCATAAAGGTCTGATTCCGACCCTGAAGGGGTCGCATGTGATAATTTGAAATACATTCAACCCCTTCAGGGTCGGGATTTCCTTAATAACGTGTCTATAAACATTTGACCCCTTCAGGGTCATTAGGGAAAATCAGAATAGGAAATATCCGTTCTTATGCACAATTAAGTTCCTTATTAAAGTTCAAAAAATATTTCCCCTATCTTTTTATTAATTTGTCCTCTGAAAAAATTACATCTCCTCAAGATGGCTGGAGGTGATGATTCAATTTTCAATCTATTTTTATGAAAAAATTAAGATTAATTCTTCCATTTGAAGTACTGGTGCTTTGCCTCCTAACAAATGGTTTCGGTGTCATTGGAAACACTGTCGGCTCGAATTTTCATGATCAAGCACCCAGGAAGGATAGCATCCCCGGAGTTCAAAAGCTCAAAGACATCATGATTTATGAAGACGCTCAGTATTATTCCTCATTTCCATCCATAGTAAAACGCCCGAACGGAGAATTGCTTCTGGCATTCAGACGGGCACCTGATCGAAAAGTATTCGGGGAAGGTCATACGGATCATGTAGATCCGAACAGTTATCTTGTTTCATTGAGATCAAAGGATGGAGAGAACTGGTCAAAGAATCCTGAACTGATTTATGCACACCCTTTTGGTGGTTCCCAGGATCCTTGTTTACTTCAACTACGTGATGGAACCTTATTGTGTACCAGTTATGGCTGGGCATTTGTTAGGCCCGAAGGTATGCCAAATCTTAAAAAGCCTTATTTCCTGGCCGGAGGAGCAGTATTTTTAGGAGGGTATCTTGTCAGGTCAAAAGATGGCGGGAAGAGTTGGGATCAGCCAATCTATCCGCCACATATTGAGCCTGAAATAAATATTACTCCAATGGGTAATCCTCTCCCAGCCTACAACCGTGGTGCCTTGTATGAAAGTAAGAGCGGCAGAATCTTCTGGGCGGTGGCAGCTAGCCATATCTCAGGTAAAACATCTGTACATTTAATCAATTCAGACGATAAGGGACAGACCTGGAACTATTCTGCTCCGGTGGCTGTTGATCATAAAATTTCATTCAATGAAACTTCGGTTTATGAAACACCCAAAGGGGATATTCTTGCCTTTCTCAGGACTGCAGGCTACGAAGATCAGGCTTGTATTGCCCGTTCAACTGATGGTGGCAAAACTTTTAGCAAATGGGAGGGAATGGGATTTAAAGGTCATCCTTTAAATGCGTTTCGGCTTCCTGATAAAAGGGTGCTGATTACTTATGGCTATCGTCATAAGCCATTTGGCATTCGTGCACGGATATTGAATGAAGAATGTACTGACTTTAAAACTGCTCCCGAGATTATTTTGCGTGAGGATGGTGGGAGTGGAGATCTTGGCTATACTTGGCCGGTTCAGTTAGACAAAAATCGGATTTTGGTTACCTATTACTTCAATAAGGATAATGGGACGAGATCGATACAGGGAACGATCTTAAAGGTGGATTGATAAAAGCTTGTTTGTAGAATTTGGTGGGAGGTTCCAGCTTTCGCTGGAATGACAAGTGTTAAAACCATCTTTATTTTTATTGATTGCAACCTTGTTTGAATGATAAATTGGGAGGTTCCAGCTTTCGCTGGAATGACAAGTGTTTTTAGGGGAGGGCAAGGAGATTCCAGCTTTCGCTGGAATGTTAAGTTAAACGATTTAAAATTAGATTAATGGTGAGCATATCTGTAGAATATGCTAGGAGGTTCCAGCTTTCGCTGGAATGACAAGTGTTGTCGTGGGGAGCGTAAGTAGATTCCAGCTTTCGCTGGAATCGAAATGCGAAATAGCATGATAAATTACGTTTGGTTTAACACATTTTTTGTGCTATATCTAGGTACATGTGGTTTTAATACTCCGTTTCCAGCGAAGGCTGGAATCTCCCTATACCCACTCCTGTTATGTCATTCCAGCGAAAGCTGGAACCTCCTTCAAGATTTGTTATTCCTTTAAGTTGGCATCTATCAATTTGTCCCACCCGATTTGTCATTCCAGCGAAAGCTGTAACCCCTACTTACTTAAACTTATCAGCTTCCCGATAAGCTTTAATCAATGCTAGCTCTCCTTCTTTACCCGGAATTGCATTTCCATGCTCCATTCCAAGAACCCCCTTAAAGCCTTTACCATCAATGTATTTGAATACATTTCGGTAATTGATCTCGCCGGT
>CAMCTU010000073.1 GCA_945878525.1 Sphingobacterium thalpophilum | reverse complement strand
TCTGTGATCAGTACCTGCCCCCTTCCCGGAATTACATCAAGTTCAGGAAACAGATCTTTTATGAAGGCATTGGTAGCGAGGATGACGGATTTTGCTTTAATTATACCCTGATTAGTAATTATATTTTTATTGCCCGTATCCTTTTCAATCTTTTGAACCCGACAATTATTAAAAACAGCTACTCCAAGTCCCTGAACCTTTGAAAGTAATGCTAACATCATTTTGCCCGTATCAATTTGACCTTCATATTTGTTTTTTATGATATTACTGATACCTCTTAAACCAGATTCTGCAATTTTATCAGGAGAAACTGCATAAATGTCATGTTTTCCAATAACGGGTTTCAGAAACTTATTAAACCAGGAGATCTTATCAATACACTGATTTGCCACATCCGATTCACTCTCTTTAAATAGTTCATAACCTCCGTTTTGTTCAAAACAAATAGCCGAATCTCCAATATTATTTCTGAGTTTTTCCAGACCTTTCCAGCGCATTTCTATCGTACCCAGAACTTCGTTTTCTGTCCTGTATTCCAGTTCATTTAGAAGTTCAGAAATGCTTCCAAAGCATGCAAAACCCGCATTTTTTGTGCTAGCACCGCTAGGCAGAAAGCCCGATTCAAGAATTCCAATCTTTAATGAGGGTTGCTTTAATTTCAGGTAAAGGGAAGCACTTAAACCAACAATTCCACTCCCAACAATGATCACATCAAAGCCAGATAAAAAAGATTTTTGTTCCCAATAAGAAAAAAGATTGGACATATAATCTAAAGGTAAATTATTTGTGATTATTTTTGTTCGGAATGGTTATTGAATAAGTTTAAGGAAAAGTCAAATTATGGGATTAATATTAATGATTGTCATTGGGGTAGTTAGTTTTGCTGTTCAATGGCGTTTTAAAAGCAAATTTAAGAAATACTCAGAAATGCCTTTAGGTTCAGCGATGAGCGGTAAGGACATAGCTGATAAAATGTTAAAAGATAATGGAATATATGATGTTCAGATTATTTCTGCTGAGGGGCAGTTATCAGACCATTATAATCCGGCAGATCGCACTGTAAACCTAAGTCCGGAGGTATATCACGGACGTAGTGTTGCCGCTGCGGCCGTTGCTGCACACGAATGCGGTCATGCTGTACAGCATGCAAAGGCGTACAGCTGGTTAAAATTCAGGTCTTCTGTTGTGCCGGCAGTAAATGTTGCATCAAAGATTACCCAGTGGGCATTGATGATTGGCGTAATGCTTCTTGTTTTTTCAGGAGATATCACCGTTCTTGCAATTGGTGTAGTGGCACTTGCTGTTGTAACCTTATTTGCATTCATTACACTTCCGGTTGAATTTGATGCAAGTAATAGGGCTCTAGCCTGGTTACAAAGCAATCGTGGAATTATGCAAACCAGTATGGAAAATGATCAGGCAAAAGATGCACTTTGGTGGGCTGCCATGACTTATGTGGTGGCTGCCCTAGGCTCATTAGCAACATTGGTTTATTACGCCAGCATGTTGATGGGAAGAAGGGAATAGTAATTTATTTCAAATAAAAAAGCCCCTTTATGGTCTCATAAAGGGGCTTTTTGTTTATCCTAAAATCGGAAATTAATTCATTTTATAAGGCGCAATCAGGTAAAATTCAGGAATTTTGACCCGGAATTTACGGTCATCAACAATTCTTTTCATTTCGTATGATCCTTTCATGCTACCCATATCGGTTTTAAGATTGCATCCTGATACGTATTCGTGATTGTCACCTGGTTCGATAATAGGTTGTAAACCAACTACTCCTTCGCCCTCTACTTCTCTTTTAGTACCGTTAGAATCAAAAATATGCCAATGACGGCTCAGCAGCTGAACACTATTTTCTGTCATATTTTCAATACTCACCCGATAGGCAAACATAAAATGTTCGTTTGCAGGATTAGAATATTCGGGTTGGTAAATGGTTTCTACCGATATTTTTACCCCATCAGTAATATTGGTCACCATAGTTGTTGGTTTTAATTGAAGGCAATATAAAAATAAACCCAATAATCAAGCCATTTCTGTTTGGAATCGTTCGTTAATTTCCTGAAGAACCTCATAAATGTGATCAACATTTTCAAGAGAAACTAATTTCATACGATATTCTTTAAAGTCAGGAATACCCTTGAAATAGTTTGAATAATGTCTTCTCATTTCAAAAATACCTACTCTTGGTCCTTTCCATTCAATTGATTTATCGAGATGAGTTTTGCAAACCTCCACTCTTTCGGTAATCGTTGGTTCAGGCAAGTGTTCACCGGTTTTAAAAAAGTGTTTTATTTCTCGGAATATCCAGGGATAACCAATGGCTGCCCTACCAATCATAATACCATCTATTTCATATTCCATGCGCCAATTGGCTGCTTTTTCAATTGAATTTACATCCCCGTTCCCAAAGATTGGAATTTTGATTCTTGGGTTTCTTTTGATCTCCCGTATCAATGTCCAATCGGCCTCACCTTTATACATCTGTGCGCGGGTCCGGCCGTGAATAGTTAATGCCTTAATACCAATGTCCTGGAGTCGTTCAGCAACTTCATAAATATTTTTGGTGTTATCATCCCAGCCAAGACGTGTTTTTACAGTAACTGGAAGATGAGTGGCTTCGACGACCGCTTTGGTCATTTTTACCATTTTGTCAATGTCCTGTAATAAACTTGCTCCCGCACCTCGGCAAGCGACATTTTTAACAGGGCAACCATAATTGATGTCCATGAGATCCGGTTTTGCCATTGTCGCAATCCGGGTTGCCTCGGCCATGCTTTCTATATCGCTGCCAAATATTTGTATTCCGATAGGACGTTCATATTCGAATATATCGAGTTTTGCCCTGCTTTTTGCAGCGTCACGTATCAGACCCTCTGAGGATATAAATTCTGTATACATCATATCCACACCGTTTTGTTTACAAACGAAACGGAATGGCGGATCGCTTACATCTTCCATTGGTGCAAGCAGAAGCGGAAAATCCCCTAAATCAATATTTCCTATCTTAACAGACATTACCTATCTTTCAGCTCTATATTGTTAATATAAGTTGTAAAATTACAAATAAAATACAAGCATGTTCAAATCTGCGTCAGCTGAACGTAATCCTTTTAGTTCAATAATTCTTTTACTCTTGCTTATTTTTGCAGGGGCTGTGGTTTTTACGGGTATTGCTTTTGCAATAGGAGTTTCAATTTATGGTGCTGAAAACATGCTTCAGCTTTCTACAGGGGATCTGGCCAACCATGATCCTATAAAGCTAATCCAGATAGTTTCATCGATAGGAATGTTTGTTATTCCAGCCTTGATTTATGCGAAACTACAAAATCAGGACTGGCTAGGATACCTCAAAATTATTCCATTTCCGGCTTATCTGGCATTGCTTACCATTTTAATTATGTTTGCGGCAAGTCCTGCCCTTGATTATACCATGTACCTGAATAAGGGAATGAAACTCCCTTCTTTTCTTAAAGAAGTAGAGGCGTGGATGCTACAACAGGAGTTGAAAATGGAGCTAATGACAAAAAAGCTAATTGTTATGAATTCTATTCCTGGGCTATTTGTGAATTTACTTATGCTGGCTATTATTCCTGCTTTTGGTGAAGAGCTTATCTTCAGAGGTGGATTTCAGCAGATCTTCACTCGTTGGTTCAGAAATTATCATATTGCTATCTGGGTGACTGCCATAATTTTTAGTTCGATACACTTTCAATTTTACGGATTTTTTCCCCGTATGTTTCTTGGTGCATTTTTTGGTTATCTTCTTGTTTGGAGTGGAAGTCTCTGGCTTCCCATTATCGGACATTTTCTTAATAATGCGCTGGCGGTTTTTACTGCATACTGGTATCAGAAGCAAGGGATCTCAATAGATAAAATGTTTGAATCGGAACCCTCTAGTCCGGCTTTAATCAGTATCAGTTTGATTATATTTATTGTATCAACCCGGTATTTTTACAGACAGACACAAAAATTAATCGAAAATAAAAACGATAGTTTGGATGGAAGCGGGATGGGTTAAAATTTATACATCGCCTGATTTTTTCAAATCAGAAATTGTTAAGCAGGTCTTAATTGATCATGAAATAGAGACAATAATAATTAACAAACAGGGTTTTCCATACCGTATCGGAGAGGTTGAAGTTTATATACATGAAGATGATTTTCAAAAAGCACTTGAAATAATTGTAAAAAATGAGTTATAAATGAAAACAAGAATAATTACAGCATTTTTCTTTGTAGCGGTAATGCTTGCTTCACTTTTATTGGGTGCTTATACATTTACAGTATTTTTTCTTATGCTTAGTTTATTCAGCACAGAAGAGTTTTATAAACTGGTTCGGACGGATGGCCTGAAACCTCTGAGCTTGTTGGGTTGGGCTCTGGTAATTAGCATTTATGTACCACTCAGTTTATATTTTCTTAATAATGCTCCTTCTGTACTGTTCCTTTTTTGTGTTCCATTTTTTATTTTGGTTATCATCGCTGAACTTTACAGGGATCTCAAGAATCCTTTTCATAATATTGCTTACACCATTTTCGGTGTAGTTTTTGCTGCAATTCCTTTTTGTTTTTTCTATGCGCTGGGATTTATGGATAGCGCTTATTCTTGGCATTTACCTCTCGCATTTCTAATCATGTTATGGTCAAATGATACCGGAGCCTATCTATTCGGAATTACTTTAGGCAAGAACAGATTATTTGAAAGGCACTCTCCCAAGAAGAGTTGGGAAGGCTTTACAGGTGGATTGTTTTGTAGCATGCTTTCAGGATATGTTTTAAGCATTTATTTCACCGAACTGGCATTATTTCATTGGCTGATTGTTTCGGTAATTATTGTCATTTCTGGTACACTGGGCGATCTTTCAGAGTCAATGCTTAAAAGAAGTCTTTCAACTAAGGATTCAGGATCACTCCTACCCGGTCATGGTGGCTTGCTCGATCGTTTTGACGGATTATTACTTGCCTCTCCTCTCGTATTTGTATATTTGTCCTTGGTAAAGGTTTTCTAATCTTTTTTTGTAAGGTAGCTCTGATTACAGTCTGTTGTAAATTGTTGGAGCGATTTTTATCAATATAAGTTATAATCAGTTTAAATTGGAAAGAGAGAATAAATCGCAGGAAGATAGTTTTTCAAAGAATGAGGTAATAAAAGACCCTTCATTGAGATATATGGCTATTGGGCTTGGCCTAATCATTATAATTATGGGTTATCTAACACTATATGTAGATGATTTCAGTTCTTTTTTTTTAGATAAAAAGGAAAAGGTTGTTACGGTCATTGACGATAACAACCACGATGTTCTTGTCGAGAATTCAAACATGAGCGATGAAGAAGTACGCAGTTCACTAATTAAGTTTATTGAAGCCTTTTACAATGATCAGAGGAAGGGCTATTTTGACCCTCCAAGTTATTTCTCACCAACCACCAGAACTTATTATAATTATCATAATCTTACTTACAAAGGTTTAAAGGAAGTTCATGCCAGGCGACTTGCTGATCTTAAAAACTATGACCTTAATTGGATAGTTTCCAGTCTTGATTATAACCGAATTAACAATGAACTAATTGCAAGCTATTGGGCAAAAGTAAGTTATATTCAAGTTTCGCGTAATGTGGAAGTGAGTGGTGATATTAAGTTTGAATTAACGGTTAATGAAGAAGGGAAAATTGTTTCCCTCAGAGAGGCTGAAGTAAAAGATTTTATTTTTTCGGCGATTTCTTCCTTTTCTGATAGTACTCTAGTCAATGGAACTGAATACAGTCAGGTTTCGGAAGTCCCTGAAAAAGCGGCTGAACCTTTACCTGAACAACCTGAAGGTGCTGAGGCTGAAACCAGATACGAAGGAAAATTATACGATCTGGCCAATGTTGAACTTGCACCGGAATTTCAGGGTGGCCAATCAGCACTTGGCAAATATCTTGGATCCAGATTACGTTATCCCGCAGGTGCTCGTCAAAATAAAATTCAGGGCAAGGTATACATTGGGTTTATTGTGGAAAAAAACGGCAGTCTTGTTGATTTTAGAGTTGTAAAAGGTATTGGAGGTGGATGTGATGAAGAAGCGATCCGTGTGCTCAGATCCTCACCATCTTGGCGACCCGGTATGGCAAGTGGAAAGCCAGTGAGAACATCCTATGTTCTACCAATAACTTTTCAGCTTGGAAATTAAATTGCAACTGGTTCTAAAACTAGTTCCTGTAAAAACTCTATGGCTATGTCCAGTGTAGAAACATGCTCTATTCCCAACCTGAGTGTGTTTTTAACTTCTTTTAAGTTGCTGATATGTGGATGAGCCTGTAAAAATTCAAAAACACGAGCAAATTGTGCGGTTTCAAAATAAGCCGATTGTTTATTAGCGATGAAATAACCTCTTAGAACGCCTTTTTTGAAACTTATTTTCTCAAATCCAATCATTTTTCCAAGATGTTGTAAACGCCAGGTATTAATCAGTTCGATAACTTGTTTTGGAACCGGTCCGAATCGGTCTGCAAGTCTTTGCCTGAATTCATCCAGTTCTATTTCGTTCTCAATATTTGAAAGCTCGGTATACAGATTATATCTTTCGGCGATGTTGGTCACATATTCATCCGGTATCATAACCTCTAAATCAGTATCTACATGAGTAAACGATATAAATGGCCTTGGTTTATCGTCGCTGAATAGATTTTTGAATTCATCCTCTTTTAATTCCTGAATGGCTTCATCCAGAATTTTATGGTACATTTCAAAGCCGATTTCTGCAATGAACCCGCTTTGTTCAGCTCCCAGCAGATTTCCACTTCCCCGAATATCCAGATCCCGCATAGCCACATTAAAACCACTTCCCAAGTCAGAGAATTCTTCAATTGCACTAAGTCGTTTTCGGGCTTCGTTGGTTAGGGTTGATAATGGCGGACTTAATAAATAGCAGAATGCTTTTTTATTTGAACGGCCTACACGTCCGCGCATCTGATGCAGATCACTTAAGCCGAACATATGGGCGTGATTGATCAGAATGGTATTGGCGTTAGCAATGTCCAAACCGGCTTCAATAATTGTAGTTGCGACAAGAACATCGTATTCGCCACCTACAAATTTGAGCATTACATCTTCAAGTGCATCTCCTTCCAGTTGGCCATGAGCAATTCCGATTCTTGCTTTTGGAACAAGTGTATTGATTAATCCACCCAGCTGCATCAGATCCTGTACACGGTTATGAATAAAGAAAACCTGGCCCCCACGGTCTATTTCATATTCCACAGCCTCTTTAATCAATTTTTCATTGAATACATGAAGTTCTGTTAATACAGGCTGTCGATTGGGAGGCGGGGTGCTGATAATACTCAAATCTCTTGCGCCCATTAACGAAAAATGCAGGGTTCTTGGAATCGGAGTGGCGGTTAATGTCAGCGTATCCACATTTGCCCTGAATTGTTTTAGCTTTTCCTTAACACCTACACCAAATTTTTGTTCTTCATCAATAATTAATAGTCCGAGGTCTTTAAATTTTACGTCCTTACTCACAATACGGTGAGTACCTATGATGATATCAATCTTACCCTCAGCCAATTTTTGTAAAGATTCTTTAATCTGTTTTGCTGACTTAAACCGATTGATATAATCGATAGTACATGGAAAATCTGCCAGGCGGGATTGGAATGTTTTAAAATGCTGCAAAGCCAAAATGGTTGTAGGGACCAAAATAGCTACCTGTTTGCTGTCTGTTACTGCTTTAAAGGCGGCCCGAATCGCAATCTCAGTTTTCCCGAATCCTACATCCCCGCAAATCAGCCTGTCCATAGGATGCGCCGATTCCATATCCTTTTTTACATCTGCAGTTGCTTTTACCTGATCGGGTGTATCTTCATAGATAAATGAAGCCTCAAGTTCCGTTTGTAAGTAGGTATCGGGTGTAAATGCTGTTCCGGTCTGTGCTTTTCTGATCGCATAAAGTTTAATCAGATCCCGGGCAATATCTTTAACTTTTTTTTTAGTTGTTTTTTTTAACTTCTCCCATGTATCCGTACCAAGCTTATTCATTTTTGGAACCGTGCCTTCTTTTCCTGAATACTTAGAGATTCGGTTCAGAGAGTTGATATTGACATAAAGCAGGTCATTATCGGCATAAACCAGACGGATCATTTCTTGAGACCTGCCGTTAACATCAACTTTTTCAAGTCCGGCATATTTACCAATTCCATGATCAATATGTGTAATAAAATCACCGGGTTTTAATTCACGAAGTTCTTTGAGGGTGATAGCCTGATTGCGTATATAGCCCTTTTTAAGCTTGTACTTATAATAACGATCAAAAATCTGATGATCAGTGTAGCAGACTAGCTTTTGGGAATGATCAATGAAGCCTTCCCGGAGAGAAAGGTGTACCGGACTGAATTTTACACCTGCATCTAAATCCTCAAAAATACTGTACAAACGCTCAATCTGTTTCGTTGAATCAGTAAAAATGAGATTTTCAAGATTTGCTTTTTCGTTTTCTTTAAAGTTATGTATGAGCAGGTTGAAATCCTTATTAAATGATGGTTGAGGTTTTATATCAAAATTAATCGTCTCATCAGCCTGATAATAAAACTGTTTGCCAAACTCCAATATATCAAAGTCGCGGAGCTGATCAGCAAGCATTTTTTCATCTGTGAAATTAAATTTTGGATCGATCCAATGCGGGTTTTGCTGTTTGTCCTCGTTAGACAGCGCTTTCCAAAACTCGATAGCTTTTTTATACCCGTTCTTTACAACATCAAAAGTAAACTCAACATCTTTAAACCAGATAATAGTATCCTGATCAATGTATTCCAGGAGGGATATATTATGGTCTGTAAGGAATTTAGATTGCACATTTGGTACTATAGTGATGCTTTTGACCTGTTCAACAGACAACTGATCTTCAATTTCAAAGGTTCGGATACTTTCAATAAAATCTGCAAAGAACTCGATCCGGTAAGGTAGATCGTGAGAGAAAGAAAAAATATCTACTATTCCGCCTCTGATAGAAAACTGTCCCGGTTCATACACAAAATCCACCCTTTCAAAATCATATTCAATTAAAAATTCATTGATAAACTCGATGTTAAGCTTATTTCCTACTGCAATTTCAAGGGTGTTTTTTTCGAGAGCACTTCGATCAATTACCTTTTCAGCTAGAGCCTCCGGGTAGGTAACAATAATTTTTCCGTATTCAGCAGAATGGTTGAGTTCATTTAATACTTCAGCACGCTGGAGTACATTGCTGCTATCTACTAAAGTAAATTCAAATGATTTTCTAAAAGATGATGGAAAAAACAAAATTTCTTTTTCAAGTAGATTTTCAAGATCACTCAAAAAATATGCAGCTTCCTCACGTTCAGGAAGGACAAAAATCATATGCCTGTGAAGTAGAAAATACAAAGCCATAGCAAGGACAGAATCGCTTGATCCTACCAAACCTTTGAGGTGAATCTTACCCTTTTTCCCTTTATTAAGGATTTCTGCCAGAATGGCAATTCTAGGGTCCGATTTGTATTGATTTATTATATCCCGAATATTCACACGCTGATTTTCAAAACAAATATACAGTTTGATGCAGCAAAAATAGATTATAGCAGAAAAAGCCCCTGGATCATTGGTTTGAAAAAATAATTTAATCTATATTTACTCAGGCCAAATTCAGATATCCAGTAAAATTTCTTTTAGGTATAATGATTAAAATACAGGTCTATCGATTAATATTGAAGTTACCACTGGAATTAATAATCTGGATGAGTGCTCTTTTATTTTTGGCATTCACAGCTTCCGGGTCTTCACATTCGAGCTTGTGTCCTTTAGATAATCTTGACTTTAATTGGTGTCCTGGATGCGGATTGGGTCGTTCCCTTCGATTTTTATTGCATGGAGAATTCAGTTTATCCTTTGATAATCATTGGTTTGGAATACCGGCTTTTATCATTCTGTTTCACAGGATTGTTCAGTTATTTAAAATATTCCTATTAAATTTAAGATTCCCAACACATATTAATTATGGAAAATGATCCCCTTATTAGCCTAAAAGGCATGGGCCTTGAAGAGTATTCTTATTTGAAACAGGTAGTTTCGGGTATGAACCCACGCCAGACTCAAAACTTTATCCTTTTATATCGAGATAGAAGAAAGGATCCTCAGGAAATATTATTATTTACTCTGCTCGGTTTTCTAGGAGTTGCTGGTATTCAACGTTTTATTATTGGACAAGTGGGAATGGGTATTCTTTATTTTCTAACTGCAGGCTTATGTTTTATAGGTACAATAGTAGATGTGGTGAACCATAAATCTCTTACTCTGGATTATAATCGAAAGGCTGCTTACGAAAGTGCAGAGCTTGTAAAAATTATGGGTAGCCAGGGAAATGAAAATCCCTACTAATATTTGAATGTTTTGTGCTATAGGCTGATTTTCGAGGAATTATTTTCCGAAAAAGTTAAAACTTTGCTTTATTGTTTAAATTTTGCTGTATTTCTACACTCAAAACTGATGCGGTATATTTGTCCATGAATTTAAAAGAGATTAGCTCTTTTCTCGAAATGCTTGCTCCCCTAGCCTTTCAAGAAGATTATGACAATTCAGGTCTGATTGTGGGTCATCCTGATAAGGAGATAACCGGTGCCCTGATTTCACTGGATTGTACAGAATCTGTTGTTGATGAAGCAATTCAGTTAGGTTTGAATCTGATTATTTCACATCATCCTATTGTTTTTAAGGGATTGAAAAGGTTTAATGGTAAAACTTATGTGGAAAGGGTGGTGATGAAGGCAATAAAGCATGATATTGCAATTTATGCCATTCATACTAATCTGGATCATATAGCAGCAGGTGTTAACAAAAAGATTTGTGATAAACTTGGGATTAAGAATCCAAGCATACTAAAACCCAGAGAAGACTCACTTCGGAAGCTTGTCACTTTTTGTCCAGAGGGTTTTGCTGAAGAGCTCAGAGGGGCCATGTTCAATGCAGGTGCTGGCCATATAGGAAATTATTCCGAATGCAGTTATAATGTAAGTGGACTTGGAACTTTTAAGGCCGGAGAAGGAGCTGAACCATTTGTTGGTGAGCTTGGTAAACTACATCATGAGCCTGAAATCAGAATTGAGACTATTTATCCTCTAAACCTGGAACAGAAAATTCTCGCAGCGCTTATTGAGAAACATCCATACGAGGAGGTTGCTTATGATTTATATTCTTTGAACAATAGCCATCCACAGGTTGGATCCGGAATGATTGGTAATTTGGAGTGCGACATTGATGAACTGGAGTTTTTAACTTTTGTGAAGAAAAAATTAGGTGCTAAAGCGATTAGACATACAGCATTAAGATCAAAAAAAGTACGCAGAGTGGCTGTCTGCGGTGGTTCAGGAAGTTTTTTGCTACCAAATGCGATAAGTGCCGGTGCGGATGTTTTTATTAGCGCTGACTTTAAATACCATGAGTTTTTTGATGCGGAAAGTAAATTGATTATTGCCGATGTTGGACATTTTGAAAGTGAGCAGTTTACGCAGGAATTATTATTGGATTTAATTTCAGAAAAATTTAGTAACTTTGCCCTCCGTTTAACAACACAGTACACAAACCCCATAAATTATTTGATTTAATGGAACAATCAGTAGAAGAGAAATTAAAGGCGTTATTTGAACTTCAAACCTTGCATACACAGATCGATAAGATCCGTCAGACAAGAGGTGAACTTCCGATGGAGGTGGCCGACCTCGAAGATGAGGTTGCAGGTTTAGAAACCCGTATACAAAAAATCAAATCAGATCTTGATGAATTAGAAGATCAAATTGTAACACGTAAGAATCTGATAAAAGATGCTTTGGCTGCTACAAAAAAATACGAAACACAGCTTAACGACGTAAAGAATAATCGTGAATATGATGCGATTTCGAAAGAGATTGAAATTCAGGGTTTAGAGATTCAGGTTTCAGAAAAGAAGATAAAGGAATATTCTTTTGAAATTCAAAACAAAACTGAAGTTTACGAAAATGCTTTAGTAAACATAACTGAACGTAAAAAAGATCTTGAGTTAAAAAAGGCTGAATTAGATATGATTACTGCTGAAACTGAGAAAGATGAAGCAGGCATTCTTGTTAAGGCTAAAGAAGCTGAAAAACATATTGATGAGCGTCTGTTAATTGCATACAACCGTTTAAGAGGTAATGCTAAAAACGGCCTTGCCGTTGTAAGTATAAAGCGTGATTCATGCTCAGGGTGTTTCAATCAGATACCACCACAAAGACAACTGGATATTCGCCAACGCAAGCGCATTATAGTATGCGAACATTGTGGCCGTATACTGGTTGATGAGGGATTTGCTTTAGAAGAAAATCCGGTAGCTTAATACTCTTGTATACTAGAAAAAGTGATCAGTTACAATGGTAGCTTTTTTTCATATTTTCTTTAAGGTCAGAGATTATTCGCAATTCTTACTTAAGTTTAAAATTTATAAACAATTGAATTGATATTCATTCCAGATCCGACTGAAGCGAATACCACCCGGTCGCCCTTGTGTATCTGATGTCCCTGTAATTTATCTTTTAAAATCATATCAAGCAGGGTTGGGACTGTAGCTACTGAGCTATTACCGAATTTAGCTATGGTCATAGGCATAACACCCATTGGTGCTTCCCGGATACCGTAAAGTTTAAAAAGCCTTTTCAGGATCGCTTCATCCATTTTACCATTGGCCTGATGAACAAGCACTTTTTTAACATCATCAATGCCCGTTCCTGATTTATCCATTGTTTGTTTAATCACCAGAGGTACATTTGTCAGGGCGTACTCATAAATTTTTCTGCCATCCATTTTGATAAACTGATCATCTGAGATAAGATCCGGATTACTGGATTTACCTGAATAAAGATAATAGGCTTCATCAAATGTATGAGTTTGTGTTTTATGTGCAAGAATTCCTTCTTCTGTTCCTTCCCTTCCTTCTAGGATCGTTGCTCCGGCACCATCTGCATATATCATGCTGTCACGGTCGTGTGGGTCTGTTACTCTCGAGAGCGTCTCTGTACCGATGATAAGCACCTTTTTTGCATCCCCGGATCGGATGTAATAATCTGCCTGAATCATCCCCTG
>CAMCTU010000072.1 GCA_945878525.1 Sphingobacterium thalpophilum | reverse complement strand
TGAGTCCCTGCAAAAACATGCGCATGTATATCAATTATTCCGGGTGTAACATAAAGACCACTGACATTTACCGTCTTTTTTGAGCTGCTGGCAGGAATGTCAGGTGAAACCCGAACAACCTTTCCATCTTTAATGCCAACATCCATTTTTGAATTTATATTGTTCTTTGGATCAATTAGATGTCCACCCTTCAGCAATAAATCAATTTCCTGTGCCTTCAATAAACTAATTGGCATAAATAAGGCCGCTAAAACAAATAATAACAGCACCCTTTGAACTTTTCTAATCATCATGTTCGATATTTTTATCATCTGTTTTGAATTTCGTGAGGACATAAAAAATAAGCCCTTTTTTATTAACAGCTTAAAAATAAGCTATATGGAATATATACTTAAGCATTCAATTTTTTTTCTCTGTAACATCTTTAATCACTCTCAACCAGTTCAAACCCAAAATTTTTCTGATTCGGGTTTCTGAATATCCCAGATTTTGCATTGCTCTAGTCATCTGAGGGTAATCACTAACGTCCTTTATTTCCCTGGGAAGTGGAGGACCTCCATCAAAATCCGACCCCAGAGCAATATGATCTTCACCAACAAGACGAACACCATAGTCAATTACTCTTGCCAGCTGATCTGTACCCATCCAGTACTCGTCTGGTATTACTTCTTTATGAACAAATGGAAGACCCTTCAGAACAGATTGATCAACTTCCTCAATAGACATTTCTTTTCTAACTTTTGGAACAGATTTATCATTGGAAATTGTCCCGCGTTTTGATGCTACCCACTCTGCATATTTTGGATTATTGAAACTGCTTCCAAACTGAATACCTATTACCCCACCTTTTGCTGCCAGTGCTTTCGCTGCATTATCACTTATGCATCGTAAATTGTTTACAATCCCGCGAAACCCACCATGGCTATAGATAACAGGTTGTCTGCTAACTTCCACAGTCTGCAGAATTGCATCATCAGATGCATGAGCCACATTAATCAGCATCCCAAGTTTATTCATCTCGGCTACAACTTGTTGTCCATGAGAATTTAATCCGCCCCAGCGCTTCTCTCCATAACATGAATCAATGAAGGCATTTGTTTCATTATGAGCTGTAAGTTGTACAGATCGAAGCCCTAAACGATATAATATCCTTAATATATTCAGATCACCATTTAAATCAAACCCTCCTTCAAGATCGAGAAGTGCAGCGATCTTTCCTTTGCGGTTTATCCTGACAATATCTGAAGCAGTATATGCCAGTTCAATCAGATGATTATTCTTTTTTATCTGAGCAAGAGCTAATTCTACAACCCGAAATGTGTTTTTGACTTCAAGGCGATCGGGATAATAAGGTTCCGGCGTATAACAGGAAAAAAACATGGCATCAAGCCCTCCATCTTTAGCTCTGGGCAGATCTACATGCCCGTCCTTGTAACGATCTCCTATGTCAAGTCCCTGTAATAATTGTCTGGTCATCATATGGATATGTCCATCCATAACAAAGGCCTTTTTATGCAATTCAGAGTCTATTGAATTACCTGAAGCAGTACTGAACAAGCCCACATACCTATCAATAATTGAATTTCCCGAAAAATTAAACTCAGAAAATTCAGCTATTGGTAGAATTGTTAAGCATTTTATGACATCCCTGCGTTTCATGTATTTTTAGCTAATTAAACTCAAAGAAGTTATATGCTATTTGTTTTAAGCACGAGTCTTCACTCAAGAGGCAACTCTTCGAAGATGCTCCTCCAGTGAAAGAAATGCTTTTTCAATTTCTGCAATAGAAACAGACATTTATTTGTGTAATTAAACAAATCAGGTGAAAAAACTCCTTGAGTCTATTTGGATTTGATTATTGAAATCCTTCTGATTAATTTAATTAAGTGATACTGTGAAAAAAATCACAGTATCACTTATTCATTTTAAAGGTTAAATTATTATTGAAAATAGACTACCAGTTTGGATTTTGTGTCAGTTTAGGATTAATATCCATCTCAAGTTGAGGTATCGGGAACAAAGCATGCTTGGCAGTATATCCCAAAGGGCCTAATTCCTGAATTGCCAAACCCCATCTTCTTAAATCATTGAAACGAATGAATTCAAACATCAATTCCACTTGTCTTTCCTTATTGATCGCGGTAAACATGGCAGCTTTTGAACCCGTATTCGCAACAGTTAATGCAGGCATATTCACAGATGGCCGGGCACGAACCTGATTAACTGCAGCTCTTGCTTCGGTTAATTTGCTCAGTTCATTAGCTGCTTCTGCATACATCAATAATACATCGGCATAACGAATAATAGGGTAGTTGATACCATTGGAATTTACATACATAATAGGCCACATACCTTTTTTCACTGCATAACCTGTTGCTGACCAAACAGGACTAAAAATAGAAAGAGCAGCGCTTACGTTTGGAGCGAAAGAATCACCTGCCTTAAATATTGACATACCACGTCGTGGATCTGCAGGATCAAATGCATCAAATGCTCTTTTAGTTGCCAATCCTGAACCAGTTGCACCATTTACGGCAGGAAGATAACTTCCGTTCCGACCATTTGAACCGCTGCCACCAATATCTGCGAACTGAACCTCAAAAATCGACTCCTTATTATTTTCGAAACTACGGTGCCAAACTTCCTGGAAATTATCCATCAAGCTATATCTTCCGGAATTCATAACCAGTAAAAAATACTTTTCAGCGTTCGCATAATCCTTATTATACAGATAAACCTTTCCAAGCAAAGCCTGAGCAGCACCCTTTGTCACTCTTCCCAAACTATTGCCACTATGAGATACAGGTAAACCTGTTTCTGCAGCAAGTAAATCAGCAATTATAACCTTATACACATCAGCTACCGGGGTTCTTGCAATCAGAGATGCATCAGTATCAGGTAAAGGTTGTGTAATCAATGGAACTGCTCCGAATATGTTAACGAGATCAAAGTAAAAAAGGGCTCTTAAAAATTTAGCTTCTCCTACATATTGATTCTTTAATGACTCTGTCATATTAATTCCGGGAATATTCGCAATGGCAAGATTTGACCTATATACTCCTTCATACAACCCTCTCCAGGTGTCATGAATCTGATTCAGCGCTGGAAAGTAAGTGAAATTATTATACTCCAAAGGAACTGTATTTGAAAGTAAAACTTCCCCGGATGGCACATCATAAATTCGCTGAAGATTAATACTCCAGGCACTTTGAAGTGAAACATATATTGCATTAACTCCCAATTGGGCGCGTTCAGCTGAGTTGTAAAAACCTGCTTCAGTTAATGCATCCGGTGGTGACTTTTCTAAAAACTCCTTCTTACAACCTGCAAATAACAACAGCATTAACATGGTTGATATACCTAATTTTAGATTTTTCATTTTTTTATATTTTAAATTTCTTAATGACCTGTTTAACTAGATAATTCTACGATCTAAGTGATTAGAAAGTCAAATTAACTCCGAATGAATAGACGCTAGGAATAGGAGTTGAACCTGTATCTACCCCAAAAGCTAGTGGACTCATTGAGTCATCATTGAAACCTACTCCACCCAAAGTATCCGCATTGTAGTTAGGATACTTAGTAATAGTGAATAAGTTTTGTCCGTTAAAATAAATTCTCGCATTCCTGGCACCTACTCTTTTAATCAGACTTTGAGGAAGTGTATATCCAATCTGGAAATTCTGCATCCTCAAGAAATCTGCATCCAAAACATAGCCCGACTGACTACGGTTATTTTGATTGGTATCACCACGCACAGCACGTGGAAGTGTGTTAGAAGTACCGGGGCCTTTCCAGCGATTTAGAACAGTGGTTTTATTGTTCCACTCGCCCTGCATAGTTTCAAGATAAACACCCTGAGAATCATATAACTGCTTACCACTTGTTCCGTAAAAACTCATATTGATATCAAATCCTTTCCAGCTAGCATCAGCAGCAAAACCATAATCGAAATCAGGCCATGGATCACCAATATTGGTTCTGTCATTGGCATCAACCTTACCATCACCATTAATATCCCTGAATCTTCTGTCGCCTGGCTTAGCTCCAACCTGAGTAGGATGTGCATTGATTTCTGCCTGAGTCTGGAAAATACCATCATTAATATGACCATAGAAGTGAGACATTGCCGATCCTGGCAATGTGCGGGTAAAAGTTCCTGAGTAGTACACATTCTCAACTAAATTGATAATGCTGGTACCTGTTCCCAGAGAGATCACTTTATTTTGCACATTAGATACATTTCCTGAAATTCCATATTTCAAATCACCAGTGCCACCTCTATACCCTAACAAGAATTCCATACCCTTATTCTGCAATTGAGCGGCATTCTGGAATGGCCCGGAATCACGTCCAAATCCGGTAACTGTTGATATTGGTGTACGGACCAAAATTCCGTCCGTGTCTTTAATCCAATAATCGGCAGTGAAGTATATTTTATTTTGAAGGAAGCTTAAATCTACCCCGATGTTAGACTGAGTAGTTTTTTCCCAACGAAGATTTGGATTGCCCAAATTATTAACAACAGCTGCGGGAGCAAGTTGGTCGGCACCGAAGAAGTAGCGGGAATTCGTTGAAACCACCGTTTGATTACTATAATTACCTATGTCCTGATTACCCAACTGACCCCAGCTTGCTCTCACTTTCAATCCACTGATCAACTTAGAATCCTTGAGGAAATTCTCCTGGTCAACGTTCCATCCAACAGCCAATGAAGGGAAATTTCCATAACGATTGCTGGCACCGAACCTGGAAGAACCATCACGACGAATAGTGGCAGTTACCAAATATCTGTCGAACAAAGTAATATTTGCTCTACCCAGGAATGATCTAATAGCCCACTCATTTTCTGTTCCGCCAATAGTAAACACCCCGGTACCGGCATTCAATACCTGAATATCGTTACTAGGAAAATCTCTCCTAGTACCACTAATTCCATTGCCGTAGAAATTCTGCTGAGTAAAACCACCAAGTAAATTAATCCTGTAGTTTTCTTTAATAACTTTATTATACGTCAGGGTATTTTCTACCAGATACTCGTATGACTCATTTAAACTTGTATTAAGAGATCTAACATTACTACCACGGTTATTCATCTCAAACTGAGGAACATAATTTTTAAATCTTCCGAGCCCCATGTTTAAACCTCCATTGATCTTATACTCCAGATCAGGAAGAATCTTATAAGAAGCATATGCACTACCAATGAGCTTATTATTAAAGGTATACGCCCTGTTCATGTCACGACGGCCAAGAATATTATCCCTGTTATTAACACCTGTGGTAGCTGGTGAAGGACCTGCATAACCGCTATTATTTCTGGAGTCATAAACCGGCATAGTGGTAGCTGCGCCCATCATATAAGCTAAATCCAAGTTATTCCCAAAGTTCAGGTTCAAACCTTCCTCTTTACTTGCGATCAATGATTGCCCGATTGTTAACTTTCCGATCTTAAACTCAGTTTTTACCCTTGAATAATAACGCTTGTAAGTACGGAATTTCAAAACACTTTCCTGATCAAAAATGCCACCGGAAATGGAATAACTTGCATTTTTATTACCTCCTGAAACTGTAAGTGAGTGATCCTGTATTGGTGCAGCCTCAATTGATACAGCTTGCCAGTCAGTATTGGTCTGTAGATTTACAGGGTCATTCATGGCAGGTTGTAATGGGAAAAAGTTACCATTTACGTGCGCCTCATTAATGACATCCGCCATTTGCTGAGAATTCAGCAATGGTATAAATTTATTTTTACTGAATGACTGAATTCCATAATAAGAATTAAAGCTGATTGAAGGATCACGATTCCCACCACTTTTGGTTGTAATTATTATTACACCATTTGCAGATCTGGCACCATAAATCGCAGCAGCAGAACCATCCTTTAATACAGTCGTTGATTCAACATCATTTGGATTAATACTGTTAATATCTCTAGCCTCCATTGGCATTCCATCAACCACATAAAGAGGACCAGATCCACCAAAAGTATTCAATCCTCTGATACGAACGTTTACATTCTCGCCCGGATCACCTGAAGTACTTGTAAATGCAACACCTGCAACTTTACCCTGCAAAGCCTGATTGATATTTGAGAATGCCTGGTCCTTGATATCTTTTGCTGTTACAGAAACAACAGAACCCGTTAAATCACTTTTCTTTTGAGTACCATAACCAATTACCACAACCTCCTGAAGGGCCTCGGTATTTTGATCCAAAGTAACATCAAGGCTTGTGCGGCCAGAAATAGAAACTTCTTTGGTAGTATAACCGATGTAAGTAAATACTAAAATACTTGAACCATCGGGAACATTTATGGAATAACGGCCATTTACGTCAGTACTCACACCCACATTAGTACCTTTCACCGTTACACTCACACCAATCAAAGTCTCTCCTTTTGCGTCACTTACCTGACCTTTTATTTCTGTAGGTGGTGCCTTTTCTGAAAGTTTCTTGATGTCGATTAAATTTGCCTGCAACGAAGACAACGACTTTTGCTGAACGATGATCGTATTGTTGCTGATTTGAAAAGTAAGGGACTGATTTGAAAAAGATTTCTCAAGCACCTCCCTAAGGGATGCGTTATTTACATTGATACTAACCGGTTTGGCTTCGTTTATCAATGGTGTAATATAAACAAGATCGTAGCCTGTCTGGGCTCCAATCTCTTTTAAAACTATCTCAAGTTTAGCATTCTTAAATTTTAAGCTTACCGTTTGAGAAAATGATGCAGCACTGCTTATTTGAAGTAGGGCTGTTATCAATAAAACAAAAGTTAGTTTAATCATCAACAAAAGTCTTATTATGTAATCAGATGGCCTACATATGTTTAATGAATAGAATTTCATATCTTTGCATGTTTGGGTTTAGTTAATACTTGTTCACAACAATTAGATTGGTAACCCGAATCTGGTCAGGGGCGTTGCAACCGCTCCTGGCTTTTTTATAGGATTACCGTTAGCTTTTTTGGTCTATCTCATCGCATAACAGTTATCCTCCTTCCTTCAACTTTAAAATGAACTGCATTTGTTAACTGTAATACATTTAATACTTCATGGATATCTTTTGATCTGGAAATGTTACCTCCAAATCCAACATCCGGAATATCGCCGGAATAAGTCACTTCAACATTGTACCAACGAGACACTTTTCGCATAATACTTTGGATGTCTTCATCTTTAAATAAAAAATAACCCTTAGTCCAGGCAATAACCTCCTCATTGTCCGCCTCAATTATTTTAGATGATTTCAAACTAGGCTGAAATTGTTGCCCGGGAATTAAAAGAACAACTCTATCTTTATATATAATCTTTACTGAACCTTCAATCAAAGTTGTTTTAAAACTTTCTTCATCCGAATAAGAGTTAATATTAAACCGGGTTCCCAAAACCTCCACTATTTGGTCTTTAGTAATTACTTTAAACGGCATCTCAGGATTTCTCGCCACATCAAAATAGGCTTCTCCATTTAATTCAACTTCCCTGGTATTACCGGAAAAAAAAGCAGGGAAACGCAAAGTTGAGGCTGAATTCAACCAAACTTTACTTCCATCCGGCAAATTGATTTGATATTTCCCTCCATATGGTGTTTCAATTTTATTATAAATCATGTCTGAAGGAATGATTTCAGGAATATTTCTTTCATTTTTAGCAAATGAATATAGTAATTCTCCTTCTGCTGTTTTCTGAATACTTACACCAGCCTGATTCGCCAATAAACCATTTTTTGCATCCTCCAAAATAATTTTTGAACCATCAGAAAGTGTCAGCACAGCCTTATCACCGCCAGGTTTGATTATTACCTTTTCCTCTGTTGTTGATGATTTTGAAAGTTCTTTTTGAGAATCAACTGCTCTGTTACTATAAAAAAATAGTCCAATGGAAAGTATCGCAAGCAAACTTGCCGCTACACCAATCTGGTACCAGGCCCTGATATTTAATTTAACATATCTGTCAGAATCTGTATTTTTATAAACCTGTTCACCTTTGAGGACATCTTCGAAAATGCTATTCTTTTCCTCACTGCTTAATGATGAGCAGACTTTCATCTTCCTGAGTTCCTGATCCATTGAAAAATGAATTTCCTCGTCATCATTTCCCGATCTTAAATAATCAAATAATTGCTCAAATTCATCTCTACTGATTTTTCCTTCAGCAAAAAGACTTAAAAGCTTATCCAATTTATTTTGATTCATTATTGATTATTTTAAAAAAAAATAGTTTTTAATGGTAATACACATGAAATACAAAACAGGACTAGTCGCCAGTTGATTTTTTTAATAAAAATTTTAAAGGAAAGAAAATCCTAATTAATAAAGTATAGAAAATGCTTTTTGTAATTGAGTTCTAAGTGTCTTCAGGGCCGACACAAGGTGATTTTTTACTGTATTCCTGGATATATTAAGTTCTTCGGCAATTTCATCAAAACTAAGTTCCTGTTGTCTGCTCATCCTGTAAACCAATTGCTGCTGTTTTGGCAAACTTCCCAGTACCTGCTCGGTAAACCTTTCAAGATCTTCCATAAAAACACGCTCTTCCGTTTCATTGGTAGTCGTTTGAAGATTTAACCACATTTTTTCCATTGCAATTTGAGAACTTGCAACCTGCCGAAGCACATTTAAAGTTAATCTTCGGGTAATTGTGTATAAATACGGGGCGATGGGATATTGTGTATCGAGCTTCTCACGGTTAATCCAAAGATTCATAAAGACTTCCTGAACTACTTCCTGGCAAGGCTCCTTTTCTTTTAGAAATTTTAAGCTGAAGTAATAGAGTTTACTGGAATAAGAATCAAAAACCAAACGAAATGCAAGCTCATCACCTTCTTTAATACGGGTGATCAGCTCAAAATCGCCAATAAGTTCTCTTTTCTGCATGAATTACGGTTAATAAACTAAATATATAGTAAATATTAGAATTTATAAACAAAATTTCCAATGAATTAAATACAAACCAACATAAAATTTGAAAAAATGCTTAAAGATTTAAAAGCGTTAATACATGTACTTTACTAATAAGCGCTAATCATTAAAGTGGATTAAAGAGTTCCAGTGTGCAAGTAGCCTAAGACAAAATACAGCTAATTAGCTAAGGGTTATAAAGCAAAAATCCTATTTAGAGCGCTGCTTCTTCCGGGTATGGTAATAATATCTTGATCTATTTTGGTTCTTAACCGCGCTTTTTGATGTTGAGACAGATTTTCGATAATAACCCTTCCTTGCTCTTCCATTTTTATCTACAGAAGATTTAACATATGTGTATGACCCCCCGTTTTCTTGCAAATCACAGGAACTAAAACTAAAAAAAACAATCAAGAAGGTAACAAGCAGATACATTTTCATACTATTCTCATTGTAAATTTAAATATTACCAATGTACGATGTCAATCTCAGTTGACCAAGTGTTAAATAAAACTATTGATTGTGATATTTCTATAGATGAGTTATTCCCGAAATACATAAAAACAAAAAATGAGTAGATGTACTACATCAATTATGATACGGTTCCTTACTGCCGTTCCAATGAAAAACAGCACCAGGTGAAATAAACCTTGCCGCAGGAGGTATATTCCGGCTATTGGTAATCTCAAATAGACTACAATTTCTTGCCGGAAATACTCCGTAGCAAAGGACTGAAACAACCTACAAAACACAACTATTGATTTCCAAAATCACCCCAAAGCATTGCTTGACCATCTGTAACCGTGTTTTATAAACTTGCTTAAATCGAACTTAGGTTAAATTAAATTCTTCTGCATCAGGTATTCTGCAATTTGTACTGCATTGGTTGCAGCGCCTTTTCTAAGATTATCTGCAACTATCCATAAATTCAAGGTTTTATCCTGGGATTCATCTCTTCTGATTCTACCCACAAAAACTTCATCCTTTTCATGAGCATCCATTGGCATTGGGTATTTAAGGTTTGCAGGATCGTCAACAATAATAATACCTTCTTCTTTTTCAAGAATTGATCGAACTTCGTTCAGGTCGAATTCATTTTCGAATTCAATATTTACAGATTCTGAATGTCCTCCCATAACTGGTATACGAACTGTGGTTGCCGTGACACGAATGGAATCATCACCCATTATTTTTTTAGTTTCCAGGATCATCTTCATTTCCTCTTTGGTATAACCATTATCCTGGAAGACATCAATCTGTGGTATTACATTCAGATCAATTGGATAGGCATATGCCATCGGACCATTAATTCCTTTACGCTCATTCATCATTTGATCTACAGCTTTCACCCCTGTTCCGGTAACCGACTGATAAGTTGAAACTACAACCCTCCTGATTTTATATTTGTCGTGCAATGGCTTTAAAACCACAACCATTTGTATAGTTGAACAATTAGGGTTTGCAATAATTTTATCCTGAGTACCTAATTGGTCAGCATTGACCTCAGGAACAATGAGTTTTTTTGAGGGATCCATCCGCCATGCCGATGAATTATCAATTACCGTTGTTCCAACTTCGGCAAAACGAGGAGCACTTTCAAGCGATGTACCACCTCCTGCAGAAAACAAAGCAACATCAGGCTTCATGGAAATTGCTTCTTCCATAGTCACAACAGTATAATTCTTTCCCTTAAATTCGATCTGTTTACCTGCACTCTTTGCAGATGCTACTGGGATCAATTCACTAACCGGGAAATTGCGCTCTGCTAAAACCTTTAACATTACCGAACCAACAAGGCCGGTAGCGCCTACTACTGCGACTTTCATTTTTTAATTTTTTATAACGTTTAACAAATATTAATTAGGCAAATATGGGAATTTGTTTGGGTTTTCACCCGATTTTACCCTGCTGCCTTTAATTTTCATGCCTATTGTTACGATAAATCTGATAATTGCCAGTTTATTGCCAATTATCCTTTCAAATCATACCGAATACTCATTCTGGTTTTTAATAATCACAATAGGAATTAAATTAATCATGATTCAAACTACAGGCCATGAAGAAAACAGTGATTATCCTTTTAATTTTTAACTGCCTTACAGGATATTCCCAGATTAATGACGATTTTTCTGATGGAAATTTTAGCTCAAACCCTGAATGGAATGGGAGCAATGCTGGAGGAGATTTCAGGATTATAAACAACCGCTTGAGGTCTGAATCGACCAAAGCTTCAGGTAATTTCTATTTGAGCACATCCAATACCTATGCTAAAAACTGCTACTGGGAGTTCTGGGTCAATCTACAGTTCAGCACCTCCGGTTCAAATTATGTAGATATTTATTTAGTGTCTGATCAATCTGATCTTCAGAGTACCCAGATAAACGGATATTTTGTCAGGATTGGAAATACTGAGGATGAAATCAGTCTTTACAGGAGATCTGGCCCGGCTGTTGGTAGTACTCGTATTATTGATGGTATAAATGGCTCTGTAGGTTCAAATAATAATACAATCAAAGTTCGTGTAAGCAGAGATAATTTAGGTCTTTTTTCACTGGAAAGGGAAGTAATAGGTACAAATTCGCAACTAGTGAATGAAGGTACTTTTCTGGACAATAGCCATGTTAATACTTCCTCATTTGGAATATTCATACAACAATCAACTGCCTCATTTTTTCAGAAACACTTTTTTGATGATTTCAAGATAGGGATACTCAAGATCGATACCATAGCTCCTACACTGAGTACGGTCACAGTACTTAATTCAACAACACTAGAACTTCAATTTAGTGAAGCCATGGATAGCCTTAGCGTCAAAGACAAAAAAAATTATACTATCCAAAATTTTAACGGCATTATTTTGGATATAAACACAGAAACGAATCCTCAGAAATGTACGATTCGACTCTCCGAACCACTAAGCACTGGAAATTTTATATTGACTGTGATTAATGTTCTTGATAGGTCTGGCAATAAAATAAAATCAAATAGTAACCATTCATTTAATTATACAAAACCATATTATGGCATTTTTAGAGATATCGTTATAAATGAATTATTTCCAGATCCATCTCCGCAGGTAGGTCTTCCAATGGCTGAATTTGTAGAACTTTTAAACACTTCAGATAAAACAATTTCCATTAAGGACTGGAAAATTCTTGACCTTACAAGTACAGCAATAATTGGAGATTTCAGCATTTCTCCAGGATCTAGCCTAATACTTTGTGCTAAAACTGACACTCTTGAATTTCAAAAATTCGGAAAGGTTATTGGTATTTCACCCTGGCCAAGTTTAAACAACAGCAATGATGTAATTAAACTATTAAACACGCAAAACAGTCTGATTGATTCTGTTAGTTACTCAGATCTATGGTACCGAAATGCCGAAAAAAAACAGGGTGGATGGAGCCTAGAACGAATCGACCCCAGATCGGTTTGTGAAGGTTCATTCAATTGGGCCGCATCAATAGATTCGATTGGAGGGACACCGGGAAAAAGAAACTCAGTTCAAAAATTAAATTACGACCTTTTACTGCTGAAAGCAGATAGCGTAAATAAGACAACAGACACTACATTAATTGTTTATTTTAATAAACATATCGACAAATCTACAATCCTCAAAGAAAATTTCAGATTGTCTCCTGAAGCTGGAGATATCAGAAATATAATACCCGATGCAGAGAATAAACAAGTCAAAATCACTTTCAATAAAATCTTTACAGCAGGAATAACCTACTCCTTAATTATTTCCGGATTAAAGGATTGCAGTGGCAATTCCATACAAAACCAATCTGCTGGATTTTCATTTTCTATACCTGCGCCAGCGCCTCCTCCCCTAGAAAAACCAGACACGGCATTAATTTACATCAGTGAGATCTTTGCAGATCCCTCACCCGAAGTTGGCTTGCCGCTTGTTGAATTTGTCGAAATCCATAACCCCGGAAAGGATCCTATTAATCTTGAAGGCTGGACGCTGAGTGATACCCAAACCAAAAGTACCCTGAAAAAAAACCTGATTGCAGCGGGTGAGTTTCTAATTTTATGCCCCGCAGCAGATACTAGTCTTTACAAACCTTTTGGTAAAACACTGGGCCTTTCGCCTTGGCCATCACTGGGTAACGCTTCCGACCGTTTGGTTCTCAAGAGCATCAAAAACCGGACAGTTGATTCAATAGCCTATTCAGATACCTGGTATAATGATCCAAAAAAGA
>CAMCTU010000071.1 GCA_945878525.1 Sphingobacterium thalpophilum | reverse complement strand
GAAGATTGAAAAATTGATCCGGCAATCCATTCCAGTATCTGAAATGCCCGAAAATGTATTCATTGATGATACTCCTTATGAAGAACGTCAGAATATTGCCAGGGAGATTGATTTGCAAAAACGTAAAGAAGACCCAGAATTCAAAGGAGCTTTTCACGAGAAAAAAGCCAAGAATTCAAAAAGTATAAAATCAACAAAGGCGGAGGCTAAACCTAAAGTCAGAAATAATAAACCTGGTGCCGCAAGAAGAAAGAAAAGTGTCAAATTTGATGCTGTTCATAAAAAAGACCGAAAGAAATGAAATTGCGCTTAACACCGCTAAACATAGTTTCTTCATTATTGCTGGTAAGTATGGCTTATCAGCTATTTTTACCGCATGAAATCGGATTCAAAGAGTTAGGAAGCATTACGCTGCTCATTCTGCTGATTCTTAGTTTTGTCACTGATCAGATTTTCCGCAGATTGATACCTCAGCTAAAACGCATTTGGTTAATTGAACTTCTATTTCTCATCTTTGTAGCTGTTTTGATGATATTGATTAAATTGTACGTTTTTAGTTGACACCCGATGGCTATCGGGTTGACAGTTGAGAATTGAGAGTGCAGAATTAAGAATCTGGGAATTTGAACCTTTGAAACAATGAATTATTAAACCACAGAAAGACAACTGATAACCGAAAACTGACAACAAATTAAACGCAGAAAAATACAATCAAATAATTAGCACCTCATTGAAACTGGCGCAAATTGTTATTACCTATAACTTACTACTTACAAATAAGAATGAAAAAAGCCGAAATAAAACTTACTATAGAATTAGACGATCAAAACGTACCTGAAAATATATTATGGGAATCAACCGACTCTCAAAACAAGGAAGCATTACCTGTTAAATCTATGATGCTTGCTTTGTGGGATCATAATTATAAGAACTCACTTCGTATAGACCTTTGGACAAAGGATATGCCGGTTGATGAAATGAAGCGATTTTTTTATGAGACTCTTCAGACTATGGGTGACAGTTTTTTACGGGCAACAGGTGAAGAGGCGATAGTTGAGGATCTCAGGGATTACTGTGCTCATTTTGCCGAGAAAATGGAGTTGACCGATGGAAATAATCCACAATCAGCCCTTAAAGGTTAATTCTGAAATCATGCCTTTAAAAAATTATATCGGAATTATTGCTTCGCTCATGGTTATTGCCGGAGGATTAATGCCAATGCTGCATATCCCAATAATTGGTAACTGGAATTACTGGGATATAGATACTGTATTGGCTTCGATTGTTTATTCATTAGCAATTCTCTCTTTTATTGCAGCTTCAACTAATAAAAAAGGTTTAATCCGCTTTTGCGGATGGGCATTATTACTCGTACTGATTTTTACATTCTGGGCAGTTTATTTTAAAGTCAGCAATTATTTTAATTTCATTCCTTTAAAAAAATTGGCCGCAATTGCTGGTAAAATGATTCAATATAGATGGACTGGCTGGGCGCTAATTACCTCAGGAGCATGGCTGATGATATTCTTTTCAGGAAAAATTAAAAAAACAAAAATTGAATCATAATTAGTAAATTGATTTATTAATTTAATTTGAATTGTTTACCAGAATCCAAAAATTGAATCAAATTCTTTCCCAAAGCCTCTTGAGAGTAATTTTTGCAATCCCGTTTGCATTGTTTGGAGTAATGCACCTCATGGCTGCAGACAATATGCAGGGAATGATTCCATCTTATGCCCCGAGCGGTGTGATTTGGGTTTACACTACAGGAGTTTTATTAATTCTGGGTGCTGCCGGTTTTATAATTAGCAAATCGGTTCAACTTGCCGCCTATCTCTTGGGTGGATTAATGTTACTGTTTATATTAATTATAAATCTGCCAGTGGTAATTGGAGAACATCAGAATTGGATTGGAAGTTTATCAAAAGATCTTTCAATGATGACTGGAGCACTCTTTATCGGAAGTTCCTCACCTATACAAAGGGGGGTAATACACTTCTCAAAAAAAAAGCTGGAAAACCTAAAAATCAAAAATGAAAATTGAAATTGTAAGAACCAAAAAATCCTTTCGGAACTGGAAATATTATTTAAATCTGATACCAGTGATGCTGGTCGTATTTGGAAATCTTGCAGGTGGATGGTTCACGCTTTTGAACTTCACCTTCTCATTTATTTTACTTGGAATTGCTGAATTATTAGTTCCTGAAGACCGTACCAACGATGACTCGACAGAGGATAAACTTCCGGAAGTCTTAATGTATTTATCAATTGGGGGTCAGATTTTATCAATTTCAAGTCTAATTTATGGTATTTCAAGTGGAATAATCACTGAATACTGGATACTAACTGCTGCACTTTCTACTGGTGGATCTTCCGGAACTCTGGCCATTGTTGTCGCCCATGAATTGATTCACAAAAAGCAAAAGGCCTGGAATTTTGCTGGCCGATTTCTATTATTTACAGCATTAAACCCCTATTTCTATATCCATCATTTGCGCGTTCATCATAAATTCGTTGGGACTGATCGGGATCCAGTAACTGCGAAATTCGGGGAAAATTATTATCATTTTGCATTACGCTCCATTAACGGACAGTTCAGTCAATCTATGAAAATTGAAACGGAGCGCTGCAGGTCAAAAAAACTGGCTCCTTATGGATTACACAACTATATAATTGCTTGTCTATTAGGTTATCTCATAATCATCGCACTTTGCGCAAGCATTTGGAGCTGGGATATAGCAGCTGCAATTATACTCCAAGCCATTTTTGCTAACCTTTTACTTGAATACACCAATTACATTGAACATTATGGTTTGGGCAGGCTTGATCATGAACGTGTAAATGAAAAACATTCATGGCAGAGTGACAAACTGATTAGCCGCTTTCTTCTTATCGACCTGAGCAGACATTCGGATCATCATTTTCATGCTACAAAACCATTTAACCAACTGTTGTCTTATCCAGAAAGTCCGGTACTTCCTGGTGGTTATGCGAGTATGATTTTACCAGCCCTGATCCCGCCATTGTGGTTTAAACTAGTAAACAAAAGAGTGCCTGAAAATTATTCGTTAAAAAAACCTGATTCAGTTACGCTATAAAATTTTCACATTTAGCCTCATCCGCTGTCATTGCGGACCTGAACCGCAACATTGCGGACATAATCCCCTGTCATTGCGGACATGCTCCGCAACATTGCGGACCTGAACCGCAATCACTTTCCAAACGTAATTTCCTTTTGGAAAAGCTTGGCATATTTTCGCTTATCAAATTTATAGAGTTTTGCTGCCCTGTAAGAAACTCCCTTTTGCTTCTCATCTAATTCTTTGAGGATACCGTAATTCAACATTTTTTTCCTGAAATTCCGCTTGTCCAGCTTCTTATTTAAAATAACTTCATATAGATGCTGAAGCTGTGTCAGGGTAAATTTCTCTGGAAGTAATTCAAAGGCAATTGGCTGATAGCTTATTCTGTGTCGGATTTTTTCAAAACCATTGGAGAATATCTTCTCGTGATCAAATGCAAGTTTAGGTAAGTCGTTTACAGGAATCCAAACTGCCCTGGATGCGTAATTACTGACTGGTTTGAGTTCTTTGCTGCCACTAAGTCTTATCATTGCATAGTAGGCCACAGTGATTACTCTACCTTGCGGATGCCTGTTTACATCACCAAAGGTGTAAAATTGGTCCATGTATATTCCTCTGAGACCGGTCAACTCATAAAGAATCCGTTCGGCAGCATGATCAATACTTTCATCCTGCTCCACAATATAACCGGGCAAAGCCCACCAATCTTTGAATGGTTCTTCATTTCGCTCTATTAGAAGAATCTTCAATTCTCCCTCGTCGAAACCAAATATGACACAATCAATAGAAAAAACTGAATCGAACTTAGGCAGACTTAATCCCAAAATCTATAATTTAACAAATAAATATATAAGGTTTATTCACAAAGTATGAAAAAAAATACAAAAATTACTTAGTGTAAAAAATACACACTATCTTTGTATATAATAATCAATATCTGTTTTGTCAGGAATTAGAAAATTAGGCGTTTTTACTTCTGGTGGAGATGCACCCGGAATGAACGCATGTATCAGAGCTGTTGTTCGAACTTCAGCATTCATGGGTTTAGAAGTAGTAGGTATCCGTAAAGGGTATCAGGGAATGCTGGATAGTGATTTTTGGGATATGGATGCTCGTTCAGTAGGAAACATTATTCATCTGGGAGGTACCATCTTGAAAACTGCCCGCTGTCTTGACTTTAAGAAAGATGAAGGAACGGAAAAGGCATACAAGAATCTTAAAGCCAAAGGAATTGATGCATTAGTTGCAATAGGTGGTGATGGAACAGCCAGAGGTGCTGAACGGCTTTCTTCACGTTTCGAAATACCTGTTATGTGCATTCCCGGAACTATTGACAATGATCTTTATGGTTCGGACTTTACACTGGGATTTGATACAGCAACAAATACAGTCATAGAAGCAATTGATAAAATCAGAGACACTGCAGCATCGCATAACCGATTGTTTTTTGTGGAGGTAATGGGAAGAGATTCTGGTTGTATTGCCTTACGTTCAGGAATTGCAGGTGGAGCAGAGGCTGTACTTTTACCTGAACGAGAGACTGAAATAGATGATTTGATTGAAAAATTATCAATGGATGCCAAAAATAAAAAAACATCAAGCATTGTTATTGTAGCAGAAGGAGATAAAAGTGGTGGGGCCTATCATCTTGCCAAACGTGTAACAGAAAAATTTGATTTTTACGATATCAAAGTCACTATATTAGGGCACCTGCAACGTGGAGGCAGTCCCAGTAGCTTTGACAGAGTGCTGGCTAGTCGTTTAGGCTATGCTGCTGTAAAAGGTTTATTATCTGGAAAAAGTAGGCAAATAGTCGGACTTCGGGGAAATTCTATTGTTATGACACCTCTTACTGAGGCATTAAATAACACTGAGTTCAGGCTTGAAGAAGATCTAATGGAAATGGTAAGTGTATTATCAATTTAATTTATGATTGCAGTAGTTTATAGCGGATCAAGGCATGCCAATTGGAAATTAGCAGAAAAGGGAACAACTATTTTAGAATTTAAGACTCCCGGAATTAACCCTTTTTTCAATGATGAAAACTACATTACTCAATTTCTGAATAAGAACATTCATCTTATAAATAATGCGGAAAAAATAAAATGGGTTTATTTTTTCGGCGCAGGAGCATCTTCGAACGAGCGCAAGGAAATTATTGCAAACGCCCTAGGTCGGTTCTTCAGATTCAGCAAAGTTATTGTTGATCATGATTTGAAAGCCGCGGCACTTGCAGCAAGTGGTGACGAAGCTGGAATACTTGGAATTATAGGTAGTGGTTCGAATGCAGCCTATTTTGACGGAAAAAAGATAATAGAAAACAACTTCGGCTTAGGCTATATACTGGGTGATGAAGGGTCCTCCAACTGGTTGGGACGCAAATTACTGAAGTCATATTTAAATGATCTTTTACCTGAAGAAACTGAACTCAAATTCAAAAAAAAATACGACTTCGACAGGACACAGATACTCGATAAAGTTTATAGACAAGCTCAACCTTCTTTATTTTTGAGCTCTTTTACAGACTTTCTGATGGAAAATAGAGAAGATCCCTTCATAAAAAATATGATTATTGATGGTTTTGATAAGTATTTTAAAACTTACATCATGGCACTCAGAGAGGAATATCCAATTGTACCCATACATATGATTGGCATGATAGCTGCAGGATTTGAAGACTACTTGCATCAAGCAGCGAAAAATAATAACTTGATAGTCACCTCTGTTATTAAAGAACCTATATTTAATATTTTAAAGTACTACTCAAATAAAAATTAATAATTGGTTATTTAAATGATTTAACTGTAACACATGAAAATCCTGAACATGACATTGGGATTCTCAGATTTTGAAAACAAAAAAACAAACAGATGAAAATTGGAATTAATGGATTTGGCCGAATTGGTCGTTTAGCTTTCAGAGCTGCAATTGAACGTGAAGGTATTGAAATAGTTGGAATCAATGACCTTGTAGAGCCTGATTATATGGCATATATGCTTAAGTATGATTCAACTCATGGTAAGTTTAAGGGAACAATTGAAGTAAAAGATGGGCATTTGGTAGTAAACGGAAAAACAATTCGCGTTACTGCTGAAAAAGATCCTGCAAATCTGAAATGGGATGAAGTTGGAGCTGAAGTAATTATTGAATCAACAGGTTTATTTCTTACTCAGGCAGATGCACAAAAACATATTCAAGCTGGTGCAAAAAAGGTAGTACTTTCTGCCCCCGCCAAGGATGATACCCCAACATTTGTAATGGGTGTAAATCATAAAGAGCTGAAAGCAAATCAAACTATTGTCTCTAACGCTTCGTGTACTACAAATTGCCTTGCTCCTCTTGCGAAAGTACTGAACGATGAATTTGGAATTCTTGAGGGCTTAATGACTACAGTACATGCAGTTACCGCTACTCAGAAAACTGTAGACGGACCGTCTGCAAAGGACTGGAGAGGTGGAAGAGGTGCCTATCAGAATATCATTCCTTCTTCAACAGGTGCGGCCAAAGCTGTAACTCTGGTTATTCCTGAATTAAAAGGAAAATTAACCGGAATGTCATTCCGCGTTCCGGTTGCTGACGTTTCGGTTGTTGATCTGACTGTCCGTTTGAATAAGCCGGCATCATATGATCAGATCAAAAAAGCAATGAAGGCAGCTTCTGAAGGCGAGCTAAAAGGTATACTGGGGTACACCGAGGAGGATGTAGTTTCAACTGATTTCCTTGGAGATTCACGTACCTCAATATTTGATGCGAAGGCAGGTATTGCCTTAAATGATAACTTCGTGAAAGTTGTGGCATGGTATGATAATGAATGGGGCTATTCCAGTAAGCTAATTGACCTTGTTCAGCACATTGCCAGCGTAAAATAAGGACTGAAAATTTATCTACTAACCTCAACCCTGCTTTAAGTTAAAGCAGGGTTTTTATTTTTTAGTTACCGTTAAATAATTGGTTTAAACCACTTAGAGATTATTAATTTTTTAATCTTTATTTTCGTAACGCTGACAGGGTTTAAAACCCTGTCAGCGTTATTGATTGTTAAGGGAAAATGAATAAAATCGCTTGGGGTATAATAGGCTGCGGTAATGTTACTGAAGTCAAGAGCGGGCCAGCATTTAATAAAGTTGCAAACTCTTCGCTTGTCGCAGTAATGCGCCGGGATGAATTATTATCAAAGGATTATGCTATAAGGCATCATGTACAAAAATGGTATTCCGATGCGGATAAATTGATCAATGATAAAGATGTAAATGCCATTTACATCGCTACCCCTCCAGATTCACATGAGGAATTAACAATTGCTGCTTTTAAATCCGGGAAACCAGTTTATGTTGAAAAACCGATGGCTCTAAATTCTTCTGAAGCACAAAGCATGTTGGATGCCTCACAAAAATATTCCTGTAAACTCAGCATTGCCCATTATCGGAGAGCACAAGACCGTTTCCTAGAAATTAGACGATTAATTGGTGAAAATATTCTGGGTCAGATAATATCCGCTGAGATCAGATTATTTCAGGCTCCAAACCCGGGCCTTACAGATAGCTGGCGAGTGAATCCAAAAATTTCAGGTGGCGGTTTGTTTCATGACCTTGCCCCGCATCAACTGGACCTGATGCTCTATTTTTTTGGGGAGCCAAAATATGTAAAAGGAAGTTCATCTAACCGGGGGAAGAATTATCAGGCGGATGATTATGTTACGGCAGACATCATCTTTGGGGATGATATCTCATTTAATGGTATTTGGGACTATTCAGTAAACCCAGATAAAGAATGTGATCTCTGTGTAATTAAAGGAACAAAGGGGACTATTCGTTTTCCAATTTTTACTGATGGATGTAAGTTAGACTTGGATGGCAAATCCAAAGACCTTTATTTCCCTCCTATTCCACATGTTCAACAACCAATGATTGAGCAGGTAGTTAATTATTTCCTTGACAAGGGGCCAAATCCATGTTCAGCTTCAGAAGGATTAACTGTCATGCAGATAATGGACAAAGTGATTAAAAAAATCTAATTACTAAATTCCTTACCTAACCATTTTAAATACTAAACCAGCTAGTGGTGGCAGGTTCATTATTCCTGATTGCGCTTTCCCATGCCAAAAAATTTCTTCAGAAATAACATTCTGCTCTTTAAATAAACCTGATCCATAATATTGTAAATCATCCGAATTCAGAATTAAGCACCATATACCCTCAGAGGGTAGCCCAATACGCCAGGCTTTCCTTGGTACAGGCGTCATATTTAAAACGATCAAAAGATCATCAACAGGATTATTTCCCTTTCTGGAATAAACGAGCACTGAGTTTTCAGCATCTCCGCCTTCAATCCATTCAAAACCTTCTGAATCAAAACTCTTTTCATATAAAGCAGGTTCTGATCTGTATAATTTATTGAGAGCTGTAATTGTCGCTTTGATGCCCTGATGCGGAGCATATTCAAGCAAATGCCAGTCGAGTGATTGATTAAAATTCCACTCTGCAGATTGGGCAAATTCACACCCCATAAAAAGGCATTTAGTGCCTGGGTGCGTAAACATGTAGAAGTATAATAGCCTAAGATTAGCGAACTTCTGCCATTCATCTCCAGGCATCCTGTCAAGTAATGAGCCCTTGCCATGAACTACCTCATCATGTGAAAAAGGGAGCATAAAATTCTCAGTGAACGCATAAACTGTACTAAAAGTTATCCTCTGGTGATTATATTTTCTATGTACCGGATCTTTGCCAAAATAATCAAGAGTGTCATGCATCCAGCCCATCATCCATTTCATACCAAAACCCAGACCGCCAGTAAATGTTGGCCTGCTTACCCCGCTAAACGCTGTGGATTCTTCAGCAATTGTCTGAACATCAGGAAAATGAGAATAAACAGCCTCATTGAATTCCTTGATAAAACTGACGGCTTCCAGATTTTCACGTCCGCCATTTTGATTAGGAATCCATTCTCCTTCTTTCCTCGAATAATCAAGATATAGCATCGATGCAACGGCATCAACACGTAAGCCATCGGCATGATAACGGTCAAGCCAGAATATGGCATTGCTAATGAGGAACGATTTAATTTCATTCCTTCCATAATTGAATATAAAGGATTTCCAGTCGGGGTGGAAACCCTTCTTCATATCTTCATGCTCAAATAAATGAGTTCCATCGAATCGATAAAGCCCATGCTCATCACCGGGAAAATGAGATGGTACCCAATCCATAATCACTCCTATGCCCGAAAGGTGCAATTGTTCAATCAGATACATCAAATCTTGCGGAGTACCATATCTTGAAGTGGCGGCAAAATATCCGGTAATCTGATAACCCCAGGAAGGATAAAATGGATGCTCCATCAAAGGAAGGAATTCTACATGGGTGAAGCCTGTCTCTAAAAGGTAAGGAATTAGCTTTTCTGCCATTTGGCGATAGCTTAAAAATTCATCAGGAGATTCAGGACTTCGAACCCAGGATCCAAAATGCATTTCATATACCGACATGGGTTTATTCAGTGAATTGAAATCATACCTTGATTTCATCCAGGAACTATCACTCCATTCGTACCAAGTATCCCACACTATTGAAGCAGTAGATGGTGGTTCCTCCCATCTTAAAGCGAATGGATCTGCCTTCTCCAGGTGCTCTCCAGAATTTGACTGAATAAAATATTTATATACTTCCCCGCTTTTGATTCCAGGAATAAAAATTTCCCAAATTCCCGATTCATCCCACCTTATCTGCATGGGATGGGAGGCTTTATTCCAGCTATTAAAATTCCCCTCAACAAAAACCCGTGTTGCATTTGGAGCCCAAACTGCAAAATAAGTTCCTGAAGTTCCCTTATGATCTACAACATGCGAACCTAATTTTTCAAATAATTTATAATGTTTACCGGCTTTGAAAAGACTGATGTCAAAATCCGAAAAACGGGAATACCATGAGTCCGAAGATATTGCTCCGGTCCTTACAGCCTCAATAGCACTAGCTCTTTTTGCCATAAATAAGGTATTTTCGTTAAAGTAACAATTTAACCCAATATTAAAATTAACTAGGCTAGGATCTCTATCCGCTTAAAATTCCTACTGGACTTTATCCTCAATCTTTTCAAATCGTCAAACTCCAAGCTATTAGTAAAATCCTTTCCATCGATCAAAACATTAGAAGGTACAAATGGCAGGCCAATAATTTTTAAATCATAGGTTTCATAGCGCGGTGTGAATAAACCCTCTATAGTTTGAACAATGGTCATAGATCTTTGATCACCATTTACAACATACTTTTTCTCCAGATAAATATTTTGTTCGAAGGCAAAAGTATCATCATGGTCTTCGTAATAAAAGGAGTTTACTTCATATTCAGAGTAATAAATCTGAAAAATCAGCTCATCAACCTCATACTCTCCAACATATTGCATTAGTGGGGCTTCGGGAATCACAGATCCAGCCTTTACAAAAATTGGCATAGAATCAATTGCTGCAGATACCAGATGTTCTTGTCCTCCGATATAGGAATCATGTGTCCAGTAATCATACCATTTACCAGATGGCAAATAAACATTTTTTGTTCTCGCACCTGGGTCACTTACTGGTGCAACCAATATCTTGTCTCCAAAAGTGAAGATATCCTGTATACTATGTGTGAGAATATTATCCTGCTCATGCATTAGCAAGGGCCTTAGAATAGGGAAATTATGCTTGTAATGCTCCCAGAATACCGAATAAATGTAAGGAAGCAGTCTGTATCTAAGTTCAATAAACTTTCGGTTTATATCTTCAAATTCTTGTCCAAAGCTCCATGGTTCACGTTCTGCCGTGTCTCCTGCGGAATGTGCACGCATGAAGGGAGAAAAGACTCCCATCTGAATCCAGCGTGTAAATAATTCGCCATCAGGCTCACCACTGAATCCTCCAATATCTGTACCGCAAAAAGAGACTCCAGAAATTGATAGTCTCTGGCATTGTACAATGCCTATTTTAAGATGTTCCCAAGACGCTACATTATCCCCAGTCCAAACTGTCGCATAACGCTGAACACCAGAATAACCTGCTCTGGTGATTGTGAACGGCCTCTTATTTTTCTGAAGTTTTTTAAGTCCTTCATAAGTAGAACGCACCATTTGCATCCCGTATATGTTGTGAGCTTTTCTGTGCGATCCATGAAATCCATCGTAATTATGGCGAACATCGACCGGAAAAGTGCCTGAACCAAAGACTGCAGGTTCATTCATGTCGTTCCAAACACCCGCTACTCCTGTATCAACAAGATCCTTAAATAAACCTCCCCACCAAACCCGTACTTTGGGATTTGTAAAGTCTGGGAACTGACATCTTCCCGGCCAAACATGTCCTTCCATAAAATAATCATCGCAACGCCGGCAGAAATAATTATTTTGTTTCCCCTCCATAAAAACACTGTAGCTTTCGTCAACCCTGATTCCGGGATCAATAATTACAACAGTTTTGAATCCATCCGAAGCCAACTCCTTAATCATCCGGGCAGGATCCGGAAAATACTTTCTGTTCCACGTAAAACAGCGATATCCATCCATATAATCAATGTCGAGATAGATTGCATCACAAGGAATTTTGCGCTCTCGAAAATTACGGGCAATATCTTTGACTTTCTTTTCAGGATAATAACTCCACCTGCACTGATGAAAACCCAAAGTCCATTTTGCCGGCATCTGATGAGTTCCTGTTAAGCTATGATAGCGCTTTAGCACATCCATCATATGTGGTCCATGGATATAATAATATTGCATCTCGCCTCCATCAGCCCAAAAACTAACCTTATCATTGTGCTGACACGCAAAATCAAAATGGCTTTTAAAAGTATTATCAAAAAATATCCCGTAACTGACACCTTCATTAATTCCCATGTAAAATGGAATCGTTCTGTAAAGTGGATCCTGACCCTTACCAAAAGAATAAGCATCAGTGTTCCAGTTTAAAAATCGATTTCCACGAAGATTAAAATCGCTCGATTTGTCGCCCAAGCCAAAAAAATTCTCTTCCTCATTACATTTTTTTGTGGCATAAACATAGTATCCGCCAAAATCAATATTCTCCTCCCAATGCATTGCACTAAGATCCTTATTGATTATGCGGCCATTAATATCCTCAAAAGAGATTAAAAAATTATTCTTATTAATTACACAGGCTACAGTATTAGTTTGCACGCTATAGCTATGCTCATCTTCAATACAATTAAAAACTGTAATTTTTTGTTCACCATGGCTTAATGCGTAAGAAAACTCTTCAAGAAATACACCCTGAGGTGCTAGTCTGACCCTTATTATTTCATCACTGACTACTTTTACCTCAACCTGAGCATTACCATCTGAAAAGAAAAAGCTATTTCCTTCCTGTCTGTAATCTTTTACTGCTCCCAGATACTTTTTAACAATGGGCTCAAGCCCCACAATCGGATTATTTACGTGTTGAACGCCATCTTCCAGATCATTAACATCCAACATCGTAGATAAGTTATCCTTACTTACTTCCATAGTTTATTCTTCGTTATTTTATAAATTCTTCTCATTCAAGGTAATTTGAGAGGCGGGGGTTATTCCTATCTGTATAATACTTCTTGGTAAACTAATTGAAATTTATACACTGTCACATAGTTAGAAATAAAAATCGAAACTGCCATATTTCTATACAAAAAAGTCCCGCCCCAATTGATGGAGCGAGACTTCTAAATTGGTTAGTAAAAAAAATATAATTTACATACTAAACTATCTTAAACACTAATTTGATCTTATTGATTAAAGGTAAATCCTACAAAATACATACCAGCCATTTCAGGGTTTCCATAAGATGTAATGTAGTATCTATTAAGAAGATTCTGAGCTCCAATTTTAATCATACCATTAACTGAAGGAATCTTAAGATTCACTTGAGCATCTAAAGTTCCAAAAGATGGAACATCTCCTGATGCAAAAGATGATGCCCAATAAAATGAGTCCTGCCAACGGTAGTTTACATTCATACCCACATTCTTAGCAATACTTCGGTTACCTATTCCCAGGTTGTAACGAACTGTAGGAGTATTAAAGTCGTTTAAGAATGTAGTTGGAAGGTTGCCAATTTGGTTATATGAAATGTTTCCGCTAAGATTGAATTTTCCCATTAGATAATCCATCCCTAGGGCCGCACCATATGCAGAGACATCGCCAGCAGCATTTACCGGTACACCAAACCTGGTAAATGCAGACCCATTTTGTTGAAACACTTCAACGGATGAAATAAAGTCTTTGTAGGCGTTATAATATCCATAGGTATCAATCAATAATTTGCTTCCGATCAATCCCTTATAACCTAACTCGTAAGCCTGAACACTTTCAGGTCTTACACCATTAGGATCAAATGAATAAGTCTGAAGCAAGGCTGGGTTTGCTGCACCCGCAGCAGCTGAAGCAAGGAAATTCCTATAGCTGACATCAGTAAATGGCCTGTTGGTAAACAAGTTATATTTTTGTACCATTTCAGGTAATCCGCCAATTAAACGAGTTGATCCACCCCCAACAGAAAGATCAATATATTGATTTTGTGTAGTTGGGTTACGATAACCTGTCTGATATGATAACCTGAT